>CAZPOZ010000023.1:0-13999 GCA_964588235.1 uncultured Planctomycetales bacterium | reverse complement strand
CTGTGGGTGGCCTGCGAGTCGCTCGTGCCGCGCCTGTTCCCGTGGATGGCCGGGCACGGGATGGTGGACGTGGCCCCCGTGCGCATGGCCGCCGAGTGGGGGGGCGTGCCCGGAGCCTCCTTCGTCACCCTGGCCCTGGTGGCGCCGCTCCACGAGGCCCTGCGCTGGGCCTGGCCCCTGCCCGGCCGGCCGCCGGCGCGGCCCGTGGCCGCGCTCGTGTGCTTCGGCGTCGGCGTGGCCCTGCTGGTCCACGGCCTCGTGCGCTACGCCCAGGTCCGGGAGGCGGAGCGTTCGGCTCCCGAGCGCCTGGCGGTGGCCCTGGTGCAGCCCAACGTCGGCAGCGTGGACAAGCGCGCGGCCGAGAACCGCGAGGCCCCCGCCCGGCGCCTCTCCGCGGAAGCCTACCGCGAGGGGTCCGAGAAGGCCGCGCGCGCGGGCGCCGAGCTGATCATCTGGCCGGAGACCGCCGTCACCGAGAGCATCGGCTACACGAGCGACCCGGCCGCGGTGACCAACCAGCGGCTCAAGGCCACGGGCCACGACGTGCTCAACCGCCTGGGCCTGGACCACGACTTCCTCATCGGCGCCTACGAGCGGCGCGAGGTGAAGCCGGGGCTGCGCGACGACGGCAAGGTGCCAGACGAGCGCTGGAACACGGCGGCGCTGCGCGCCCGGGGCGGGCTGAACGCCCCCTGGACGACGTTCCGCAAGGTCTACCTGATCCCGTTCGGCGAGGCGATGCCGTTCGGCCTGATGGAGGACCGCCTGCCGCAGCGGTTCCGCATGGTCCCCGGCGAGCCGCCGCAGCCGCTCCTGAGCCTGGGGCGCGGCCGCCGGGCGCTCAAGCTGCTGCCCTTCCTCTGCTACGAGGGCATCCTGCCCGACTACGTGCGCGCCTGCGCCGCTCAGGAGCGTCCGGGGCTGCTGGTGAGCCTGGCGAACGACTCCTGGTTCGGCGACTCCTGGGAGCCGTGGCAGCACCTGGCCTTCACGCGCTTCCGGGCCGTCGAGCACGGCGTGCCCCTGGTGCGCGCGACGAACACCGGCGTGAGCGCGTTCGTGAGCAGCGCGGGCGACGTGGAGGCGCGCCTGGCCGTGGGGGTGGACGACGTGCTGGTGCGCGACGTGCCGCTGCGCGCCGAGGAGCGCCGCACGATCTACGTGCGCTACGGCCATCTGCTGCCGTGGGGGCTGGCGGCCTGGGCCCTGCTGGCCTGGCTCGGCTCCCGTGGGGGCCCGCCGGCCGTCACCGCGGAACGACGCGAACCTCGACCTCGGTGACCTCGCCCTCCCGCACCGAGACCGGGGTGCGGCTGGGCTCGAGGTCGTCGCTGAGCACCTCGACGACGTACGCGCCCGAAGCGAGGCCCCCCAGGAGCGCGCCCGCCTCCCCCGCGGCCAGCACCGGCTCGCCCCCCGGGACGGCCGCCTCGGCCACGGGCGTCTCCGGGATCGCGGGCACGATCGTGCCGCCCTGCACGAGGCGGAAGCGCACCACGCGCGCGGTGGGGGCCGTGAAGCGCACGCGCAGGCGGGCGGCGGCGCGCAGGGTCACGCGCTGCTCGGTGACGGCCCCCCCGGAGACCGACGCCTCCACGCTGGCCGGCGCGTAAGCGAAGGTGCGCAGCTCCATCCGGTAGCGGCCCACGGGCAGGGAGGGGAAGCGCAGGATCTCGCCCGGCTCGAGCACGACGCCGCCCGAGAGGTTCTGGCGGTCCAACGGGGTCACGACGGGCGGCAGCGGGCGCAGGTCGGCGTAGGACAGGGGCGTGCCGCCCTCGGCCTCGAAGGTCAGCGCCAGCGCGCCCTGGAGCACGTCGCGCACGAGCGTGACGGCGAGCACGCGCTCGCCCCCCTCCGCCGGCACGGGCTCCTCGGCGCGCGTCCAGGCCGCGTAGCCCTCCGCCTTGACCGCGATCGACACGCTGGGGGCCGTGGCCGGCAGGGCCAGGGGCGTCGTGAGCCGGCCCTCGGCGGTCTCCTCGCCGGTGAACGAGACCAGCTCGAGCAGCTCGACCGGCGGCTGGCCGCGGGCGCGCAGGTGCACCGTCGGGTTCTCGGCGGGGCGTCCGTCGTCCGTGCGCACGCGGAAGCGCAGCACGAAGGCCGGAGCCAGGGCGTACACGCGTTCGCGGGGCTCCACGGGGTCTTCCCCGGCGATCGTGCGCGGGAAGTGCCCCGGGTGCTCGGCGCGCACGGTCAGGGTGCCCGGGAGCAGGCCGTCGAGGCGGAAGCGGCCCTGCGCGTCGGTCAGGGCCCAGCCCGCGTGGCCGGGGACGGGCGTGGTGTTCGGCCCGGGACGCGCCAGCAGCACCGCCTCCGCCAGGGGGCGACCGGCCAGGTCGGTCACCCGGCCCTGGAGCGCGAGGCCGCGGCTCAGGCGCAGGGTCGTCTCGCCGGGCAGGCGGACCGCGCAGGCCACGCCCGTGACGTAGCCGGGGGCCGCGGCGAACACGTCCAGGCGCTCGGCCTCGGGCCGGGCGAAGCGGTCGGTGTCGAGCTCGAAGCGCCCGGAGGCGTCGGTGGCGTGCGAGAGCGGGCGGCGCGACGAGCTCTCCGGGGGGGGCGGGCTGAGCTGCTCGTCGCCGGGCAGCCGGGGGCAGGGTTCCCGCGACGGCTCGAACCACAGGCGGGCCCCGGGCAGCGGGACGCCGTCGGCGTCGTCCACGACCAGCACGCCGAGCAGCCGCTCGCCCGGGGGCGCGGGCTCCGCGGGCGGCGGGGGGGGCGCGGGCTCCGGCTCCGACGGTCGCGGCCGCCCGCGTCCATGGCCCTCGAGCTGCGGGGCGTCGAAGGTCTCGCCCTCGCGCGGCCCGGTGCGCGCGCGCGCGTCGGCCTCGGGCAGCTCGGAGCCGCCCCCGCCGTCGCTCAACAGGGTGTACGCGAGGGCTCCCAGGCCCAGCGCGAGCAGGAGGAGCAGCGGGGTGCGCACGCACCCACCGTACCCGCACGGGAACGAGCGGCGCCAGGCACCGCTCGCTCAGGGAGTCGCTCGTGCGCGGCCCGCGCTCCTCAGGGTCGCCGCCCAGGCGCCGGCCGCCGCGCTGAGCAGCCGCCAGGGCGACGGCAGCAGGCCCAGCGCCACGCCCACCGAGCCGGGGGCGTCCCCGAGGGGCAGCTCGCAGCCGACCCAGGTCGCGGCGCCCGTCAGGCCGAGGAGCGCCGTGCCGAGCACGACGTGGCGCCGGGGCAGCCCGTGGCGCGCGGCCCAGGCGGCGAGCAGCCAGGCCAGCAGGGGCCAGGGCGCCTCCCCCGTGACCCGGAGGAGCGCGGCGGTCCACGCCTGCGCGGCGGCGCCGGCCGGCGGGGCGCCCAGGAGCCGCGCCAGGAGCAGGAGCCCGATCGAGGCCAGCCCGAGCGCCAGCAGGGTCGAGAGGCCCAGGGCCGGCGTGAGCGCCGTCAGCAGCGCGGGGTGCCGCGCCCACCACCCCCGGCGGCGCAGCCCCGCTCGGGCGGCCTCCAGGAGCAGGCGCAGCCCGCCCAGGCGCTGGCGGGCCGCCGCGCGGGCGGCCGCCCGCGAGAGGCCCTGGGCCCCGAGGTCGGCGCGCAGGCTCGCGGCGTGGTCGAGCCACTCCGCCACGAGCCGGCGAGCGTGCGCCGGGTCGAGCCCGAGGGCGACCAGGCGCGCGGCGAGGGACTCAGCGCGCCGGCCGCGCACGCAGGGGCCTCCGCAGGACGCGGGAGACGGCGGTCACCGCGCGCCGCCAGGCTCCCGTGCGTTCGGCCAGCCGCTCCTCTCCCCGCGGCGTGAGCCGGTAGTAGACGCGGGGCCTGCCCGCCACGGTCTCGGTGCGGCTGGTGACGCAGCCGTCGCCCTCCAGCGCGTGGAGCGCCGGGTAGAGCACGCCTTCCCCCAGGGCGAGCGCCTCCGCGCTGGCGGTGCGGACCGCCTTGGCGAGCTCGTAGCCGTACATCTCGCGGGCCGCGAGCAGGCGCAGCAGCAGCAGCTCGGGCACGCCGTTGAGGAAGTCGGGGGCGGGTCGGCGGGGAGGCACGGGCTCATCGTCCCACGCCGGGGGCCGGGGGGAAGAGCGCGGGGTGGGCGCGGCGCACGCGCAGGGCCGCGAGCTCGGCCTCGGCCCGCGTGAGCACCCCCTGCCCCGCGAGCCAGGCCACGAGATCGGCTTCGAGCAGGGGGAAGCCCAGGGCGCCGTCGGAGGCGCGCCGCAGCCCGTGCCCGTACCCGGCGTACTCGCGGTAGGTCAGGTTCGTCTTCCCCTGGGCCCGGAAGGCCGCGGCCAGGGCGCGCGCGCTCTCCACGGGCACGCTCAGGTCCTCGTCGCCCTGGGCCAGGAACACGGGCACCGAGAGCCCCAGGAGGTCGTCCAGGGGGCGGTCCCACAGGAACGAGCTCCAGCGCGCGTGGGGGTGGCCGGCCCACAGCCCGGGGGCCTCGGGGGCCCGCCGGATGCGCTGGAAGGCGGCCTCGAGCTCCTCCGGTCGGGTGAGACCGACGACCGACCCCCGCGAGCGCAGCAGGTGGCGCAGCTCGTCGGCCTGGCACCAGCCGCCGCCGGAGTCGAGCAGCGCGAGGTGCGTCACCCGGGGGACCTGGGCCGCGACCGCCGCGGCCACGTCGCCCCCCTCGCTGGCGCCCAGGAGGATCACGGGCGCCGCGGGGTCGGCGCCCTCCAGGACGTGCTCGAGCACGCGACGGTGGTCGGCGACCCGTTGGGGCTTGGAGCACCCGGCCAGCGCCGCGGCCTCGTCCACGCGCCCGTCGGCGCCGATCCCGCGGCGCTCCACGAGCACCGTGCGCAGGCCCAGGGCGACGGCCCCGGCCAGCCGCTCCACGCTGGGGGTCACGCTGCGACGCTCGGAGCCCTGCACGTAGAAGAGCCAGCCCCGCGGCGGGCGGTCGGGGTCGGAGCGGCCCTCGAAGAGCTCGTACACCACCAGCGGGGTCCCGTCGGCCGCCGTCACGGGGCGGAGACGCCCCTTGACCTCGAGGCCGAAGGGGCCCCGGCAGGCGAGCAGGGGGAGGACGAGCAGCGGTACGCCGAGCAGCGCGGCCAGGGAGGGACGCATCGGGGGGCCTCCACCGACCGGCGGATCCGGTCGGCTGAACCAGCGCGAAACGATGCATCGAACAGCGAGGTATGTCAAGCCGGGCCGCGCAGGATCAGCGCAGCAGGCGCACGAGGTCGTCCAGCCCGTCCGTCAGCGCCGCCGGGCCCGGCTGCAGCAGCCGCGAGGAGGCCACCTCGTGCACGCGCCCCGCGCGCACCGCGCTCGTCCGCTCCCACCCGGGACGGGCGGCGATCGAGGCCAGGTCCACCGGCTTGCCGCACCAGGAGGCAACGACCACCTCGGGATCGCGCTCGACGACCTCCGCCGAGGTCACGAACCGCTCCCGGGCCCCCTTCCCCAGCGAGCGCTCCGCGAACACGTCCTGACCGCCGGCGATGGCGACCAGCTCGCTCACCCAGCGGATGCCGGTGATCAGGGGATCGGGCCACTCCTCCAGGTACACGCGCGGCCTCCAGCCGGCCGGCGCGGCCCGGCGCACCCCCTCCAGGCGCTCGCGGTACCCGTCCACCAGCGTCTGCGCCCGCTCCGCCCGGCCCACGATCCGGCCCAGCACCAGGATCACGTCCAGGATCTCGGCGATCGAGCGCTGGTTGAAGATCAGCACCTGCTGCTGCGCGCGCACCAGCTGCGCGGCCAGGTCGGCCTGGATGTCGCTGAAGCCCACGACCAGGTCGGGGGCGAGCTCCACGATGCGCTTGACGTTGCCGCCGGTGAAGCCCGAGACCACCGGCGCCCGCTCGCGGGCCCCCGGCGGGCGGCAGGTCCAGGCGCTGAGCCCGACGATGCGCTCCCCTTCGCCCAGGAGGTGGAGGATCTCCGTGGGTTCCTCGGTGAGGCACACGATGCGCCGGGGCGGGTCGCCGGGGATCCGCAGGGCCGGGGGCGCGGACATGCCCGGAGCGTACCCGTGCAGGCGCCGTACGATCGCGGGGTGCCCGGCCCCCCGCCCCCCCCGACCCCTCCCCGGGTGGGCCTCTCCGCCTGCCTGCTGGGCGAGCGCGTGCGCCACGACGGCGCGCACAAGCGCGCGGAGGGCCTGCTGCGCCACCTCGGCCCCCACGTCGAGTGGGTGCCCGTTTGCCCCGAGGTCGAGCTGGGGCTGGGCGTGCCGCGCGAGCCCATCGCGCTCGAGGCGGATCCCGCGGGCGGCGCGCCGCGCCTGCTCGCCTGCCGGAGCCGGACCGACCTGACCCTGCGCATGGACGCCTACGCCCGCGCGCGGATCGCCAGCCTCGCCGGCCTGGGCCTGCGCGGGTACGTGCTCAAGAGCCGCAGCCCCTCCTGCGCCCGCGGCGACGCCCCCGTGGCCGGGCTCCCCCAGCCCGCCCCCGGCGCGTTCGCCCGCCGGCTGCTCGAGCTGCTCCCCGGCCTGGTCGTGGCCGACGAGGCCGAGCTCGAGGCGCCCGCGGGGCGCGAGCGCTACCTGGCGGCGCTCCGTGCGCGTCCTCCCGTGGGCTCCTGACGTACCCTGCGCGGCCGGAGGTGGCCATGCGGCCCTCGACCCTCGCCCTGCTCCTGAGCCTTCCCCTGAGCCTGCCGCTGAGCCTGGGCCGGGGCGGGCTCGAGGCCGGTCCCCCCGCCCGCGACGCGCTGGACGAGGCCCTGGGCACGGCGGGCCTCACGCGCGCCGACCTGGGCTGGCGCGCCCGCGGCTGGTGGGCGGGCTACCCCTACGTCTCCGAGAAGCTGCGCCACGTGGACGACCTGTTCGAGCAGCCGCTGGCCACGCTGCCCTTCCTGCGGGGGCTGGGCGTGGGCGCACGCGACCTGCTCGACCCCTCGAAGGCCGCCGAGAAGGGGCAGCGCGGCGCCGGCGCTCTGCACCGGGCCTGCCACCTCCTGGGCGTGGACCGCCGCTACGGCGGGCTGCGCGCCTACTCGGTGAACCTCACGGCCCCGCTCACCCCGCTCGACGAGGCCGTCCGCGCCGTGTACGCCGCGCGGCGCCGCTCCACGCGCTTCGTCACCTTCGGCCAGGAGTCGCCCTACCCGGCCGTCGAGGCCGACCTGGCCCGCCAGGCCGGGGCGCTGCCCGCCGGCGTCTCCCGCGTGCTCGGCCGCCTCGTGCTCGACCTGCTCGACGCGCAGGCGTGGGCCGAGCGCGCCTTCCGCGAGGTGCCCGAGGGGCTGCGCACGGCGGCGCTCGGCGGGATGGACCCCGGCGCCGAGGAGGTGGACGCGCTCGAGTACGAGCCCGCCGTGGACGACGTGCTGCGCCGCTGGGACGAGGCCAGCCTGTGGTACGCGGCCCTCAAGACCGTCGAGGCGCTCGACCGCGCCCGCGAGGCGCTGGCCCCGGAGCTGCTCGTGGCCGGCGAGGCGCTCGCCGGGCTCTCGATCGTGCTGGACACGCCGCTGGGCCGGCTGCGCGTGGGGGGCACCGGCCCCCAGCGGCACGAGGCCGTGGACGGCTTCGAGTGGCTGGCCGTGGACCTGGGGGGCGACGACGTCTGGAGCGGGCGCTTCGCCGCCACCGACGCGGCCCATCCGCTCGCGGCGGCCCTGGACCTGGGCGGCGACGACGCGTGGCAGGCCCCGCGCCCCTTCACGGGGAGGACCCTCGGGGCCGGAGCGTGTGGAGCGGCCGTGCTGCTGGACGTCGGCGGGAACGACCGCTACGAGGCGGCCGGGACCCAGTCGCTGGGCGCCGGCCGCCTGGGCTTCGGGGCCCTGATCGACCTCGGGGGCGACGACGCCTACGTCGGCGAGTGGCTCTCCCAGGGCGCGGCGGTCTTCGGCGTGGGCCTGCTGCTGGACGCCGCCGGGCGCGACGCCTACCGCGTGAGCAGCGACGGGCAGGGCTTCGGCGGGGCCGGGGGGGTGGGCACGCTCGCCGACCGGGCCGGCGACGACCTGTACGAGGCCGTGGCCGACCCGCGGGCCAGCGGCCGGCCGTCCTACCACACGGAGGGCCGCGCGAGCGTGAGCAACGCCCAGGGCTGCTCCATGGGGCGGCGCGGCGACGGCGCCGACGGGCACGCCTGGGCCGGCGGGCTGGGCCTGCTGCTCGACGGCGCGGGCGACGACGCCTACCAGGCCTCGAACTGGGCCCAGGGCTGCGGCTACTGGTTCGGCACCGGGCTGCTGTGGGACGGCGGTGGCGACGACGCCTACGCCGCCAACGGCTGGGCCCAGGGCTCGGGCGCGCACTTCTGCGTGGGCGCGCTGCTCGACGAGGCCGGCGACGACGCCTACGCCGTGCGTCAGGGCTGGGGGCCCGCCTACGGCCACGACTTCACCGTCGGCCTGCTGGCCGACCTGGGCGGCGACGACGCCTACCAGGCCGGCGAGTCGGGCCTGGGCTGGTCGATCAACCGCAGCGTGGCGCTGCTGCTCGAGGCGGGCGGCGACGACCGGTACGCGCTCGCCCGGGCCGGGGCCGAGCCCGGCACGGCGGTCTTCGACCCGCGCCTGCTCGACCGCGGCGGCGCCACGCGCTACTGGACCGAGACCGTGTCCGTCGGCCTGCTGCTGGACCTGGGCGGCCGCGACGCCTACCCGGCCCGCCTCGGCGACGGCCGCTCGCGCACCGACGCCCCCGGTTCCGAGAACGAGCGCGCCCGCAACCGCGGCGTGTTCGTGGACCGCGCCGAGGGCGCCTTCGAGCTCGAGCGGCCCCAACCCCGCTGAGCGCGGCCGCCGTCGCGGCCGCGCGCAACGGGAACGATGCGCCCCGGGCGCGCGGGGGGCGCCGCGCCCGGTAGCGTGGAGCCGATGGCCGTGGCCGAGCCCCTGCCCGCGGCGGCGGTGAGCGGCGCGGGCGCACGCCCGTCGGGCTGGGTGCGCCGCACCCCGCTGCTGGCCCTCGGGCTGGCCCTGGTGCTGGCGGGCGTGGCGCTGGCGCTGGACGCGCGCCGGCCCGCCGCGAGCGCCGCTCCCGAGGGCGTGGACGTCGAGGCCTTCGTGCAGCCCGGCTGCCCGCACTGCGAGGCCGCCCAGGCCTGGCTGGCGGAGCAGGCGCGCCTGCGGCCCGGGCTCGTGGTGCTCGTGCGCGACGTGTCGGGCGACCGCGAGGCCCTGGGCCGGCTGCGGGAGGTGGCTGCCGCCGCCGGCGCGCGGGCCGTGGCCACGCCGGCGCTGCTCGTGCGCGGCACGCTCGTCGTCGGCTGGAGGGACGCGGCCACCACCGGCGCCCGCGTGGCGGCCCTGCTGGCCGCGGCCCGCCCGCTGCCGGCCCCCGCGGGCGCCGAGGGCGAGTGCCCCCTCGACCTCGACGCCGAACCCGCCGCGCCGGCCCCCTGCGCCACCGCGGCCCCCGGCCCGGGCGAGGAGACCGTGGACCTGCCCCTCCTGGGGCCCGTGCGCGCCCGCGACGTGGGCCTGCCCGCGTTCACGGTGGCGCTGGGCCTCGTGGACGGCTTCAACCCCTGCGCCATGTGGGTGCTGCTCTTCCTGCTCTCGCTGCTGGTGAACCTCCGCAGCCGCGCGCGCATGCTGGCGATCGCGGGGACCTTCCTGCTGGCCAGCGGGGTCTGCTACTTCGCCTTCATGGCCGCCTGGCTCAGCTTCTTCGACGTCGTCGGGCAGGCGCGGCTCGTGCAGGTGGTCCTGGGGGCGGCCGCCTGCTTCGTGGCCGCGATCCACGTGAAGGACTTCTTCGCCTTCCACCAGGGGCTGACCTTCAGCATCCCGGAGAGCGCCAAGCCGGGGCTGTACGGCCGCGTCACGCGCATCCTGCGCGCCAACCGCCTGGGCGGCGCGATGCTGGGGGTGGTCGTGCTGGCCTTCCTGGTCAACACGGTGGAGATCCTCTGCACCGCCGGGCTGCCCGCGGTCTACACCGGCGTGCTGTCGCGCTACGGCCTGCCCCGCTGGCAGGAGTACGGCTACCTGGCCCTCTACCAGCTCTTCTACCTGCTCGACGACGCGCTCATGCTCGCGATCGCCGTCGTGACCCTCTCGCGCCGCCGGCTCCAGGAGGGCGGCGGCCGCTGGCTCAAGCTGGTCAGCGGCGCCGTGGTCGGCCTGCTCGGCCTCCTGCTCCTCTACCGCCCGGAGTGGCTCTTCTGGTGAGACGACCCCGCACGCCCCTGCGGGCGGCCGCGCTCGCGGCCGTCCTCCTGCTCCTGGCCGGGCCGGCCCGGCCCGCCCGCGCCGAGCGCGCCGCCGGGCGCGCCGCGCCCGAGCTCCACGTGGTCGGCGCCACGGGCGGCCCCGCGCCCGGGATCGGCGCCCTGCGCGGCCGGCTGCTGGTGCTCGAGTTCTTCCGCACCGAGTGCCCGCACTGCCGCGAGGCCGTGCCCCACCTGAGCGCGCTCGCGGCGGCCCGCTCCGATCGAGGGCTGAGCGTGATCGGCCTGGGCTTCGAGGAGGCCGCCGCGCTCGAGGCCTTCCGCCGCGACCTGCGCGCCGGCTACCCCGTCGCGCGGGTCGAGACCGAGACCTTCCGCGACTACGACGTGAAGGGCCTGCCGCGGGCGTTCCTGGTGAGCCCCGAGGGCGTGCTGCTCTGGGCCGGGCACCCGAGCCACCTCACCCTGGCCGACGTGGACCGCCGGCTGGCCGACACGCCGCCCTGGCCCCCCCTGGACGCGGCCCTCGAGCCCGCCGCCGCGCTGCTGCGGGCGGGCCGGTTCGGGGAGGCCCGCACGGTCCTGGCGGGCTGCCTGGCCGCGGACGGCGCCGGGGCCGACCGTGGGGAGCGGGCGCGCGCGCTGGCGGCCTGGATCCCCCGCTTCGCGCGGGCGCAGCAGGCCGTGGGCGCCGCCGCGCTCGCCCGGGGCGACGCCTACGAGGCCTGGGCCGCCTTCGACGCCGCGGCGGGCGCCGCCGAGGGCGCCGCCCTGGCGGAGGCCGAGCGCGAGCGCACGGCGCTGCTCGCGGATCCGGGCCGGCGCGCCGAGGTCGAGGCCGGCCGGGCGCTGGAGGCCGCCCGCGCCCGCTGGCGCGCCCAGGGCCGCGAGGAGGGGCTTGCCGCGCTGGAGGCCGCCGCGCGCCAGCATCCGGGCACGGTCGCCGGCCGCGCCGCGGCCGAGCTCGCCGCCCGGCTGCGCGCCCGCCGCTGAGGCACGACGCCGACCGGGACCACGCCCGACGCCCGAGCGAGCGGACCCGGGAGCGCGGGCCTTGCCACCGACGCGCTGGAAGGGCCGCGAGCGCCCCCAGCCCAGCGCGTCGCACGTTCCCGCCTCGCACTTGCGAACGACTTCAAATGCGCTCGAAGGGCTCGAACAGGCGCCGGTACTCCTCCTGCGCCTCGCGGTCGGTCATGGCGGCGATCTTGTCGCAGATCGCCCGCTCCAGGCCCACCTCCTCGGCCCAGGCCCGCTCCGCGGGCTCGAGCAGCCGCGGGGTCTCGCGGTACGACTGGAACAGGCCCGTGAGGAAGCGCCGCGCGCGGTGCCCCATCTTCATCAGCGGCGGGGCGTTGTAGAAGTGCTCGTAGAGGTAGTGCGAGAGCCGCCGCTGGAGCCGGTGCATCTCCTCGTGGAAGCCGACCAGCGCGTGGGGGTGGGCCTGCACCTCCGCCGGGCTGCGCACCCCCGACGCGGCGATGCGCGCCGCCGACGCCTGGATCAGGTCGCCCACGCCCTGGTCGATGATGCGCTTGACGGTCAGCAGCACCTGGAGGACGCGGTCCAGGCCCGGCTCCTCGCGCAGCACGCGGTCCCAGGTCTCGCGCCAGATGTCCACCGCCCGCAGCTGCTCGGGGCTCACCAGGCCGGAGGCGATGCCGTCGTCCAGGTCGTGGGCGAGGTAGGTCAGCGAGTCGCAGACGTCCACCAGCTGGGCCTCGAGCAGCGGGCGCAGGCCCTCCCGGAAGCCGAGCGAGCCCTTGGGCAGCGGGCTGTGCAGCGCGAAGGCCTCGCGCACCTCGTAGGAGAGGTTGATCCCGCGCCAGCCGGGGTAGCGCCGCTCGAGCACGTCCACGACCCGCAGGCCGTGGGCGTTGTGCTCGAACCCGCCGTGGTCCTTCATCAGGTCGCGCAGCACCTGCTCGCCCTTGTGCCCGAACGGGCCGTGGCCCAGGTCGTGGGAGAGCGCGATCGTCTCGGTCAGATCCTCGTTGAGCCGCAGGGCGCGCGCGGCGGTGCGCGCGATCTGCGACACCTCCATCGTGTGGGTCAGCCGGGTGCGGTAGTTGTCGCCCTCGTGGTTGACGAAGACCTGCGTCTTGTACTCGAGCCGGCGGAACGCGCCCGTGTGCACGATCCGGTCGCGGTCTCGCATGTAGACCGTGCGGTAGGGGTGCGGAGCCTCGGCGTGCTCGCGGCCGCGGGTCTCGCGGCAGCGCATCGCCCAGGGACCCAGCAGGGTCTCCTCGCGGCCCTCGATCTCCTCGCGCGACAGGGCCGCCGGCAGCGTCATGACGGCGCATCCTACCCGCCGGCCGTCCCCCGGCGGCGGGACGTTCCGGGGCGGGAGGGGGGCGGCTCAGCCCTGCCGGGCCTTGAAGACCAGCACCAGCCGCCGGGCGGCGTTGGCGGCGTCGCCCTCGAGGGTCACGGTGAGCGCGTCCTGCCCCGTGCGGTGGTACGTGACCCGCAGGGGGAAGGGGCTGGCCGGGTTCTCGAAGACCGCCTTGCCCGCCTTCGCGTCCAGCTCCTTGAGCGGGAGCTCCGGCCCGGCCTTGCCGCCCGGGAAGAGCGCCAGCACGAGCCGGCCCTCGCGCTCGGCGAAGCGCTCGAAGGAGAACGAGGCCGTGCGGCCGGCGCGCACCTGCTTGGTCGCCCCCAGCACCTCCGCCCCGCCCGTGCCCGTGTAGGCGGCCTCCCAGGCGTCCGCGCCCGCCTCGGCCCTCCACAGCCCCTCGAGGAAGCCGAGCGCGGCGGTGGCGGCGGGGGCCGGGGCGGCCGGCGCGGGCTCCGCGAGGAGGCGGCCGGGCGCCGCCAGGGGCAGCGGGAGGGCGAGGAGGGCGAGCAGCAGGGCGGCGCGGGGCATGGGGGGTCTCCGGGGAGGGGCGGGCGGGCGAGCGGGTCACCCGTCCGGGGGATCCTGTAGCACGGTCCCATGCGGACGGTCGTGCAACGCGTGCAGCGGGCGGAGGTGCGGGTGGACGGCGCCGCCGTCGGGGCCGTGGGCCCCGGGCTGCTGCTGCTCGTGGGCGTCGAGCGCGGCGACCTCGAGGCCGACGCCGACGCCACGGTCCGCAAGGTGCTGGCCCTGCGTTGCTTCCCCGGCCGCACGCCCATGGACCGCAGCGTGGGGGAGACGGGCGGGGGCGTCCTGGTCGTGAGCCAGTTCACCCTGGCCGCCGACCTCGCCCGCGGCAACCGGCCGGGCTTCGAGCGCGCCGAAGCCCCGGCGCGCGCCGAGGCCCTCGTCGCCCGCGTGGTGGCGGGCCTGGGGGCCTCCGGCCTGCCCGTGGCCACGGGGCGCTTCGGGGCCGCCATGGAGGTGTCCCTGGTCAACGACGGCCCGGTCACCTTCGTGCTCGACGTGCGGCAGGGCCGCCTCACGTAGCGGCGGCTCCCCGGCGCGTTGCAGAACTTTTGCCCCGGGGGGCCGTCCGACGCCGGTAGACCGCACGCCGGAGGCCCGCATGCCGCTCCCGCCCGCCCTGTGCCGTCCCCTGCTGGCGCTGGCGCTGCTCGCCGGGGGGGAGGCGCTCGCGCGTCCGGCCCGCGCCGACGGCTTCCTCGTGCCGCGCGACCCCGGCCGGCCCGTGCGCGGCGCCTGGGCCGTCACGAGCCACCGCGTGGACGTGGTCGTGGACGGCCCGCACGCGCGCGTGAGCGTGGACCAGGAGTTCGTCAACCTGGGACGCGCGGCCCTCGAGGCCGAGTACGTCTTCCCCCTGCCGGCCGGGGCGCTGGTGAGCGGCGTGACCCTCTTCGAGGGCGACCGGGCGCTCGAGGGGCGCCTGCTCACGGCCGAGGAGGCCCGCCGCGCCTACGAGGAGATCGTGCGCCGGCAGCGCGACCCCGCGCTGCTCGAGTACCTCGGGCGCGACCTCTACCGCGTGAGCGTGTTCCCGATCCCCCCCGGGCAGCGCCGCACGGTGCGCCAGGCCTACGAGCAGGTGCTC
>CAZPOZ010000022.1:0-14039 GCA_964588235.1 uncultured Planctomycetales bacterium | reverse complement strand
GAGGAAGCGGCCTGAGCGCCCGGCTCCAGCGCGCCGCACGTGCCTCGCATCGACTGACTTGGTGGCGTTGGGCCTGAGCCACGGCTCCGGTAGGCTCTGCGGGGCGCCGAGCGGCGCCCTCGGGAGGTCCCGGCCATGCGCATCCCCCTCGCCCTGCTGGTCGTCGCCGCGACGGGCGCGTCGGCCTTCGCGGCCCCTCCCGAGGCGGGCTGCCCGCCGCCGCGCCTGGCGTGGCTGCCCGGTGGCGTCGAGCGCGTGACGCGCAGCGTGCCCGTTCCGGCCGTGCTCACCGACCGCTACGTGCCGGTCTACGAGGTGGTGACCGAGCCGATCCTCGAGTTCCACGACGTGCCCAAGCAGGTCGCGCGCCAGGCGCCCGTCTACGAGCTGCGCGAGGTGCCCGTGTTCGAGAAGCGCCGCACGCCCGTCGTGCGCGACGTGACCGTGCCCGTCTACGCCTACCGGGCCAAGCCCGTGCTCGGGCCCTCGTGGACCTGCTCGAACGAGGAGCGGCTCGTGCCCTGGTGGCACGTGAACGAGAAGGTGCAGAGCGGCGTGACCACCGAGCGGCGCGTCGTGGGCTACCGCGAGGAGCAGGTGCGCGTGGGCACCGCCACGCAGCGCGTGCAGTCGGGCTGGCGCACCGAGTACGTGCCCTGCGGCACCCAGCGCGTGACGACCGTGGTCGGCACGCGTCAGGTGCGGCGTTGCATCGGCTGGCGGACCGAGACGATCGAGGCGGCCCCGGCGGGCTTCAAGCAGGTCTGCGAACGCGTGGAGCGGCCCGGTCGCTGGGTGACCCTGAGCGACGCGCCCGTGCGCCCGGCGCCGCTGCCGGGCAGCGACGTCACCCTCACCGGCGCCGAGTACGCCGCGGCGCTCGCCCAGGCCCGGCGCTGAGGGCGATGGCGCACTTCCTGCCGCCGGTCCACCTGCCGCTGGCGCGCCTGCCCACGCCGCTCGAGCGCCTGTCGCGCCTGTCCGCCGACCTCGGGCTCGACCTGTGGGTCAAACGCGACGACCTCACGGGCACCGACCTGACCGGGAACAAGGTGCGCAAGCTCGCCTTCCTGGCCGCCGAGGCCCTGGAGCGCGGCGCCGACGTCGTGCTCACCGGCGGCGCCGTCACCAGCAACCACGCACGCGCCACGGCGATCGTGGCGGCCCGCCTGGGCCTCGGCTCGCACCTGCTTCTCCGCGGCGAGCCGCAGGAGCCGCCCGAGGGCAACCTGCTGCTCGACCGCTACGTGGGCGCCGAGATCACCTTCTTCCCGGCCTCCCAGTGGCCGGAGCGCAACCTGCGGCTGGGCGCGCTGGCCACGGCCCTGCGCGCCGCGGGACGCCGTCCCTACGTGATCCCGGAGGGGGGCAGCAACGCCCTGGGCTCGATGGGCTACGCGCTGGCCGTGCCCGAGCTGCTCGAGCAGGCCCGCGAGCAGGGCCTGACCGTGCGCCGGATCGTCCACGCCACCGGCAGCGCCGGCACGACCGCGGGGCTGGCGCTGGGCTGCGCCGTGGCCGGCCGCTCCGACGTGGAGGTGCTGGGCGTGGCCGTGTGCGACGACCGCGCCACCTTCGACGCACGCGTGGGCGAGATCCTCGATCAGGCCGTGGGCCTGTGGTACGTGGACGCCGACACGCGGGCGGCGGCGCGCTGGCGCATCCTGGAGGGCTACCAGGGGCGCGGCTACGCGAAGACCACGCCCGAGGAGCTCGACGCGCTCACCGCCGTGGCCCGGCGCGAGGGGCTGCTGCTCGACCCGGTCTACACGGGCAAGGCGTTCCTGGGCCTGCTGGGGGAGGCGCGCGGCGGGCGCCTGCCCGGCGAGGGCGCCACCGTCTTCCTGCACACGGGCGGCCTGTTCGGGCTGTTCGGCTTCGGGCGCGAGGTCGCCGAGGCGGCGCGCCGGGCCGACGCCGCGTCGTGAGGCGCCCCGCCCGCCTGGGCCTGGGCCTCGCCGTGCTGGCCGGGCTCGCGGCGCTCGGGGTCCGGGCGGCCCTGCGCTCCGCCCGCGGCCCGTCCGACGCCGAGCGGGAGGAGCGCGCGCGCGCGACGCCCGCCGGGCCGCCGACCCTCACCGGCACGCCGCGACCCGCCGACGAGGCGCCGGCCCCCGCCGCCGGGGGCGCCGCCCCGCAGGCCGGTCCGCTGCCGCCGGGGGGCCCCGGGGCCTGGAGCGTCGTGGGGCGCGTGCTCCTGCCCGACGGCGCCCCGGCCGCGGGCGCCCAGGTGGAAGCCGTGCTCGAGCGAGGCGGCCACCTCGAGGCCCTGGGGGCCACGACCTCGGGGCCCGACGGAGCGTACGCGCTGGACCTCCCGCGGCTCGACGACCTGGGCGAGGCCGGGCGCCACTTCGCGGCGTTGGAGCTGACCGCGACCCACCGGCCCCTGCGCGTGGGGCGCGAGCGCCTCGCGTCGGACCGCTGGAGCGGGGCGGTGCCCCCGGGCCCGCTCGTGGCCGACCTCTGGCTCGGGCCCCAGCGGATGTGGCGCGGCCGCGTCGTGACCTCGCGGGGCGAGCCCGTCGCCCAGGCCCGGGTGCGGCTGTGCGCCGACGGACCCGGCGGCGACCCCGACGCCCCGACGGGGGGACGCGGCGCGTCGTCGGGTCCGGGAGGCTGGTTCGCGCTCGAGGCGCCCCCCGGCCGGGCCGCCGCGGTCGTGGCCTTCAGCCCCGAGCAGGGCCTGGGCCGTCGCGAGGCCACGGAGGTGAGCGCCGAGGGCGACGTGCCCGACGTGGTGCTGAAGGACGTGCCCTCCGTCGAGGGGCGCGTGCTGCGCCCCGACGGCTCGCCGCTCGAGGGGGTGGGGGTCTGGGGGGAGCTCACCGGGGCCGAGCCGCCCGACGACCCGTGCCGGACCTCGTGGGGGCAGAGCCTCGCGCTCAGCGGGGAGGGGGGCCGCTTCCGCCTGCGCTTCCTGCGCGAGGGCGCCTGCCGGCTCTGGACGCACGAGAGCGAGGCCCGCCTGAACGCGCGGACCGGCGACCGGGACCTGAGCCTGGTGCTCGACCTCGGCCGCCTGCGCGTGCGCATCGTGGACGGGCAGGGGCGGCTCCTGCCCGGGGCCGGGCTGTTCGCCTTCGGCTGGGATCCGGCCCGCGCCGCGCGGCTGACCGACCTGCTCGAGGGCCGGCTCGACGCCGAGGAGGCGCCCGAGGACGGCGACTGGAGCAGCGCCGCCTCGGGCTCCCGCGACGGCGTCCACGACCTGTTCCTCGCGGCCGGCAGCGCCGTCGTCGTGCAGAGCCACGCCGAGGGCTTCGCGCCCGTCGAGCAGGCGCTGACGATGCCGGCCGACGGCTCGGGGCGGGAGCTCGAGCTCCGGGTCCGCCGCGCGGAGCAGGCCGGGGCGCTGCGCGTGGCCTGGCGCGGCGGCGACGGCGCCCCGCTGCCGCACGTGCGGGTGCGCGTCTCGAGCCGGCTCGGGAGCCTCCTGGCCGAACGCGTGCTCGGCCCGGGGGCCGCGATCGACGGGCTCCCGGCCGGAGCGGTCACCGTGCGCCTGGGCCCGAGCGGCGGACCGGAGCTCCAGCCCTCCTGGGTCGTGCCCCTCACGTCGTGGGCCCTGGAGGAGACGGTGCGGGTCGCGATCCCCGCCGGCGGCACGGCCGAGCTCGACCGTCGGGCTCCCCTGGGCGGCCGCGTGCGCGTGTTCGTCGAGCAGGAGGGCGCCCCGGCGCCCGTGCTGGACGACGAGGGCTTCGAGCGCTGGGTCGGCGGTCCCTCGTTGCGCGCCGTGAACCTGCTCACGGGCGAGGCGCAGCGGCTGATGCTGGTGCTGCGGGCGCCGGAGGGAGGGCGCGAGTCGGTCGTGAGCGCCGCGGTCCTCAACCGTGCGCTGCTGGCCGCGACGCCGCTCGGGGTCGGGCGCTGGCGCGTCGAAGCGCACGGCTCGGGGCAGGGCTTCACCTCGCCGCTGGCCGCCGAGGAGGTCGAGGTCCGCGCGGGCGTGGTGACCGACCTGCGCCTGAGGCTCCCGCCCCGGCGGTAGGGGCTGGTGGAGCCCCGACGCTGCGCGTAGCCTCGGGGCATGGGTCGAGGGCTGCCCTGGGCGCTGGTGCTGCTCCTGGTGGCCGCGGCGGCGGTCTTCACCCTGACGCGCGTCTCCGGCCTGCCGGCGCCCGGCGACGGCCGCTCCACCGACGCCTTCGCGCCCACCGGGCGCGCGGCTCCCGGACCCACGCCCGTCGAGCCCCGGGACGCGCGCGGACGCGGGCTGTGGTCGCGCCTGCGGCCCGGCGAGAGCGCGCAACCCCGTCGTCGGGCGGTGGTCCTGCCCACGCGCCACGCGCTGGAGGACCCGCAGCGCCCCTGGCCGCAGGGCGAGCAGCCCGTGCGCGGACGCTTGGAGCCGCTCGACGCGCGCCTGGCGCTGTGGAACCGCCTCACCGGCGCCCGCCTGCCGTGGGAGGGGCGGCCGGACGGGCTCGGCGCGTTCGACCTGGGCGGGGTGAGCGGACCGGAGTGGGAGCTCGTCGCCTTCTCGCCGTCGCGGGGGCGGCTGCTGCTGCCGGTCGAGAGCCTGATCGCGTCCGGCGGCCGGCCGATCCCGGCCGGCCGGTTCAACGCCGACACGGACGTCGTCGGACGGGTGACCTACGCCGACGGGCGGCCGGTGGCGGGCGCGCTGCTCGAAGGCTGGGTCCTCGATCCCGAGCCCGCCGACGACCCGGGGCCGTGGCCGCCGGCGTGGTCGCGCGCACGGACGCGCACGGACGCGCAGGGCTGGTTCGTCTGCGCCTTCACGCGCCCGGGCCGCGTCCGGCTGCGGCTGGCCGACGCGCCCGTCCCCGGGGCCGCCACGAACGGGGTCGCAGGCGACCCGACCCCCCTGGCGCTGGTCCTGAACCTCTCCCGGCTGCGCCTGGACACCCCCGGCGCGGCCGCCGCGCTCGCGGGCAGCGCCGAGCTGCTCGGCTGGACGGGCGTGGAGGCCGAAGGCGACCCGCGCGAGACCGTTCGGCGGCGGCCCGACCTGTGCGTGGCGCGCTGGGGCCCGGACGGCTGGGCCACGGACCTGTTCGCCCCGCCCGGGAGCCTGTGGGCCGGGAGCGGTCCCGGGGCGCCCCTCGTGCATGCGCCCCTCACCCCGGGCTACGAGGCGCCCTTCGAGTGAGCGCCGGCTCCCGGCGGCGCGCCGGGGGTGGGCAGGGGCCGCAGGTAGCGGGCCACCACCAGCGACACGTCGTCCTCGAACTTCGAGGCGCCCTGGAACGAGGCCAGCTCCTGGAGGATCTCGCCGGCCATCAGCGTGGGCGTGAGCCCGGACAGGCCCGCGATGCGTTGGCGCAGGCCCGACTCGCCCAGCACCGCGCCGTCGCCCCCCGAGAGGATCTCGAACAGGCCGTCGGTGAACAGCACCAGCGTGTCGCCGGGCCGCAGCTGCGTGCGGTCGCTGGGGCGCTCGGGGTCGAAGACGTCGGCGTCCATGCCCAGCAGGCGGTTGGGCGTGCGCAGGATCTCCATCGAGCCCTCCGCCCGCAGCAGCACCTGCCCGGGGTGGCCCGCGGTGGCGTAGTCGAGCGTGCCGTCCGCCAGGTCGATGCGGAACACGCCGACCGTGAGGAAGAAGTAGGTGTGCTGGAAGATGTGCAGCGCCGCGCGGTGCATGGCGTCGAGCATCGACTCGGGGTGCTGCTTCTCGAGCGTGATGCGCCGCACCAGCCCGTGGAGCCGCGCCACCACCAGCGCGGCCGACACGCCGTGGCCCGAGACGTCGGCGACGCACAGGTAGAGCCAGCGGCCGTCCACTACGTTGGCGTGCAGGTAGTCGCCGCCGACGTAGGCGCTGGGGATGTGGCGCACCGCCACCTCCACCTCGGGGCGGACCACGTTGGCGGGCACCAGCGTGCTCTGGACGGCCTGCGCCAGCTTGAGCTCGTTGAGGACCTCCTTCTGGCGCTTCTCGAGCTCGCGGCGACGGCTGACCTCGGCGTCCAGCGCCTCGTGCGCCTCGGCCAGGGTCTCCTGGGCCTGCTCGGCGGCGGCGCGCGCGCGGTCGCGCTCGTGGCTCAGGCGCTCCTGCTCCTGCTGCGCCAGGATGCCCACCCGCCCGGCCGCCCCCATGATCACCGCCCAGGAGAGCGGGGCGAACATCGAGATCAGCCGCGCCCACAGGCCCGCGGTCGTGGCGAACATCAGCAGGGGGATGGGGATCGCCAGCAGGAACCCGAGCCAGAGCGAGGGGTTGCCGCGCAGGTCGAAGGTGCCCTCGTCGGTGAGCGCGCGCACGAAGGCCCGCAGGAACGTGCGCGGCTTGCGGGAGCGGGGGGGAGCGGGCTCCCCGGCGGGAGGGGGGGCGGCGTCCGGGCTCACAGCGCGAGCACGCTCTCCACGCGCAGCCGGGGCAGGGCCTTGCGCCCGGCCAGGGACGGCAGCTCGATCAGCACGCTGGCGCCCACCACCTCGGCGCCCAGCCGCTCGGCCAGCGCGCGGGCCGCCGCCAGCGTGCCGCCGGTGGCCAGGACGTCGTCCACGAGCAGCACGCGTTCCCCGGGGCGGGCGGCGTCCCGGTGCACCTCGAGCGCGGCTTCGCCGTACTCCAGGCGGTAGGACTCGCGGTAGGCGGGCGCCGGCAGCTTGCCCGGTTTCCTCAAGGGTACGAACCCGGCGCCCAGGCGCACCGCCAGGGGGGCGCCGAACAGGAACCCGCGGCTCTCCACGGCCAGGATGCGGTCGATGCGCTCGCCCCGGAAGGGGGCCGCCATGCGCTCGACCGCCTCGCGGAAGGCCTCGGGCTGTCCCAGCAGGGGCGTCACGTCGCGGAACTGGACCCCGGGCGTGGGGAAGCCGGGGATCGTGCGGATCGCGTGGGCCAGGTCCATGCTCGGGTCCGGGGAGCGGGGGATTCGGGTCGAAGGGGGCCGAGTGTAGCCCCCGCGTCCCGCCCCTGCCCTCGGACGGCCGAGCGCGCGGAGACCGTGAGCCGGCCTATACTTGCGCGCGTTCCCGCAACCCGGAGCGCCTGCATGTCGAAGCGTCGTGGCCTGCTGCTTGCCGTCCCCGCCGTCGTGGCGGCCCTGAGCCTGGTGCGCCTGCCCGCCGCCGGGGGCGACCCCAGCACGAGCCTGCCCGAGGCCGTCAAGCGGGGCGAGGAGCTGTGGAAGAAGCCCTGGACCGGGGGCGGCAAGGCCTGCAACGACTGCCACGCCGGCGGCCAGAACCTGCTCAACGTGAAGCGCGTGCAGACCTACCCCAAGTTCGACAAGACCCTGGGGAAGGTCGTCACCCTGCAGCAGAAGCTGAACCAGATGATCAAGGACAAGTCCGGCGGCGCCCCGCTCGAGCTCGGCAGCACCGACCTGAACGCCCTCGAGGCCTACCTGATGACGCGCAAGTAGGGCGCTGCCGCCGGGTCGGCCGGGGGCTACATCTCCTCCGGCGCCTGGAGGCCCAGCAGCCACAGGCCGTTGGCCATCGCCTGGCGCACGGCGTCCGTGAGCAGCAGCCGCGCGGCCCGCGTGGGGGGGTCGTCGGTCAGCACGCGCAGCGCGCGGTCCTTGCTGCCGGCCGTGTGCCAGCCGTGGAAGGCGTCGGCCAGGTCCAGCAGGTGCTTGGCCACCAGGCTCGGGTCGTTGCCGGCGCGCCCCGCCTCGACGCGGTCCGGGAGCTGCGCCACCAGCCGCACCAGGCCGTGCTCCAGGTCGGTGGACAGGCGCGCCGGCTCGGCCCCCGCGGTCGTGGCGCCCTCCGCCCGGGCCCGGCGCAGGATCGCGCAGGCGCGCGCGTGGCTGTACAGCACGTAGGGGCCGGTCTTGCCCTCGAAGGAGGTGATCGCGTCCAGGTCGAAGTCCAGGTCGTTCTCGCGGAAGCTCTTCAGGTCGTTGAAGACCACCGCGCCGATGCCGACCTCGCGGGCGACGGCCTCGGCCCCGGCGAGCCCAGGGTTCTTCTCCCGGATCAGGCCCGCCACCTTCGCGACGGCGGCGTCGAGCACCTCGGTGAGCAGCACGACGCTGCCCTCGCGCGTCTTGGCCTTCTTGCCGCCCATGCGCACCACGCCGAAGGCGACGTGGACGATCCCGGCGGCCCAGGGGTGCCCCAGGCGCGCCAGCACGCGCTTGAACTGCTCGACGTGGGTGGCCTGACCGCGGTCGATCACGTAGAGCGCGCGGGTGAAGCCGGTCTGCGCGTGGCGGTAGAGGGCCGCGGCCAGGTCGCGGGTGGCGTAGAGCGAGGCGCCGTCCTCCTTCAGCAGCAGGCAGGGCGGCAGGTCGTCGCCCACGCGCACGACCTGGGCGCCTTCGCTGGCCTCGAGCAGCCCCCGGGCGCGCAGATCCGCCAGCAGCGCGGGCATCTTGTCCTCGTAGTGCGACTCGCCCCAGACGTGGTCGAAGCGCACGCCCAGCAGCGCGTAGACCTTCTCGAACTCGGCCAGGGAGAGCTCGACGAAGCGCCGCCACAGGCGCCGCGCCTCGGGGTCGCCGTCCTCCAGGCGCTTGAACCAGGCGCGCGCGCGCTCCTCGAGGTCGTCGCGACCGGCCTGCCGCTCCTCGGCGATCGAGCGGTTGACGAGCACGTAGAGGGCGTTCAGGTCTTCGACGGTCAACGACCCGAGGTCGTGGCCCCGCGCCCCGCCGTGCAGCTCCCAGGCCAGCAGCAGCTTGCCGAAGCCCGTGCCCCAGTCGCCCAGGTGGTTGATCCCCACGACCTTCCAGCCGCCCGCCTCGTACAGGCGCGTCAGCGCCTTGCCGATCACCGTGGAGCGCAGGTGGTGGAAGGCCAGCGGCTTGGCCACGTTGGGGCTCGAGTAGTCCACCACCACCGTGGCGGCCTGGGGGTCGGGGCGCCACCCGTAGCGCGACCCGCCCTCGACGACCGCGTGGAGCGTGGCCGTGGCGAGCGTGGCCCGGTCCACGCGCAGGTTCACGAAGGGCCCCTCGGCGCGGGCCTCCACCACCTGCGCGCCCGGGCGGAAGGCCGCGGCGATGCCGGCGGCGACGCGGGGCGGCGGCTCGCGGCGTTCCTTGGCCAGGGTGAAGCAGGGGAAGGCGAACTCGCCCCGCTCGGGGGGCGCCTCCACCAGCAGGGCCGAGACCTGCGCCTCGGTCAGCCCGGCGGCCTGGCTCAGCAGCCGGACGGCTTCCTCGCGCGCGTGCTTCATGCGGCGGATGGTAGGCGCAGCCCGCGGCCCGGACGCCTCCTGGCGCGCCCCGTGGGCGCTACGGGAGCCCCAGGAGCGCCAGGGGGTCGCGGCCCAGGGCCCGCGCGAGGTCGGCGCGGATCGCCTCGGTCCCGCGCTCCTGCAGGTCGATCAGGGCCGGCGCGTCGTAGCGCGCCCGGAGGTCGCGGAAGCGCTGGGCCGGCGCGACCGGCGTGGGCCCCTGCATGCAGGCGTCGGCCAAGGCCGCGCAGCGCTCCTCCCAGGTGAGCGTGGCGCCGTCGATCAGCCGGCGGAACTCCTCGGCGGCCTCCCGCGCCACCCCCGCGGCCACCAGCGCCTCCAGGTCGGCCCCCTTGGTGAAGTGCGAGATGCAGGCGAAGCCGTACGGCGCCAGCGGCGTGGCCCGCAGGTGCCGCAGGCCCTCGCGCTGGTGGTCGTCGTGCCGGCCCAGGGCGCGGCCCACGTCGTGGAGCAGCGTGCCCACCGCGGCGGCCTCCACGTGCACCGCGTGGCCGGCGCGGGCGAGCCCGCGGGCCAGGAGCCGGGCCAGGCGCGCCCCGCCCTCCAGGTGCGCCACGAGCCGCTCGTCGGCGTGGGGCAGGCCGACGAGATGGCGGCGGGCCCCGGCCTCCTCGGCCGGGGCGAGGTGGAACAGGGCCGGGTCCTTCAGGTACAGCGCGGCTGCGCGCAGCACGTCGGCCAGGGCGGGGAAGGGGAGCAGCGCCGGGGCGCGCACCAGCGGCACCCAGCGGTGCCCGGCGTGCTCTGCCGAGAGCCGCACCTGGCCGGCCCGCAGGCGGGCCAGCAGGTAGACCACGGTCTTGTCGGTCAGCTCGCCGCGGCGGCGCGCGGGGTAGCGCAGCGTGTGCGCGAACCAGGGGTCGGGTTCGAGCTCGGTGAGCCCCGTCTCCTCCTCGGTCTCGCGCAGGGCCGTGGCCAGGTCGGACTCGCCCGGCTCGGCGTGCCCCTTGGGCAGGCCCCACTCGTGGCGGCTGCGGTTCTCGAGCAGCAGGGTCTCGAGCCCCTGGGGCCCGGCGCGCACCAGGACGAAGCCGGCGGCGCGCACGGAGGGCAGGGCCTGGCTCACCCGGGCATTCTCCACGCGCCCCCGACCGGGGGAGGCGGGGGTGTCAGGGGTGGCGCGGGCCGCGCTCTTGGCGTAGGTAGGGGGCCCATGGCTCCCGCCGCCCCGAACGCCGGCCCCTTCTGCCTGGAGGCGGAGGTGCTGGAGAACCGGCGCATCGCGCCGGCGTCGTGGATCCTCAAGCTGCACGCCCCCGGCCTGGCGCCGGCGATCCTCCCCGGCCAGTTCGTCAACCTGCACACCTCGCCGGGCATCGTGCCGCTGCTGCGGCGCCCGATGTCGGTGCACCGCGTGATCCGCCACGGCGGCACGGCCACCGGCTTCTGCGTGCTCTACGACGTCGTCGGGCCCGGCACGCGCAACCTGAGCCTGCTCAAGCCCACGCAGCGCCTGGACGTGCTCGGCCCCCTGGGGAACTCGATCCGCGTGCCGCCCGGCACGCGCCGGGCCACCCTGGTGGCCGGCGGCGTCGGCGTGGGCCCGGTGAAGATCGTGGCCGAGGCCCTGCAGGAGTCGGGCGTGCGCGACGTCACCGTGTGCTACGGGGCGCGCGACGGCGACCACGCAGTGCCGGTGGACGAGGCCGCGCCGCACGGCTGCCGCGTGCTGGTCACCACCGACGACGGCAGCGCGGGCAAGAAGGGCCGCGTGACCGACAGCCTCGCCGAGCTGCTCGCCACCGGGCGCCTGGCCAAGGGCGACTACGTCTTCGCCTGCGGCCCCGTGCCCATGTTCCGCGCGGTGCGCGACCTGCTCGGGCCGCGGGGGATCGAGTGCGAGGCCGCCACCGAGGAGTTCATGGGCTGCGGCTTCGGCGTGTGCAACGGCTGCCCGCTGCGCCAGCGCCAGCCCGACGGCAGCGTGGCCTACCGCCTGTGCTGCACCGACGGCTGCCTGTTCCCGCTCTCGACGCTGGTGTTCGCCGAGGACGGGCCGGAGCCCCTGCCCGCGGCGGCCCGCCCGTGAGGCGCCTGGCCCGCGAGGCGCTGCGCGACCTGGAACGCGTGCTGGAGGGCGTGAAGGCGCGCGAGCTGGCCGTGTTCGCGCGCGAGCTGCTGCACGCCGAGCGCATCTTCGTCACCGGGCTGGGCCGCACCGGGCTGATGGCGCGCGGCTTCGCCATGCGGCTCATGCACCTGGGCCGGCGCGTCTACCACGTCGGCGACGTGATCACCCCCGCCATCGGCCGGGGCGACCTGCTGGTGATCTGCACGCGCACCGGCCGCTCGAAGGTGCTGGGCTACTACGTGGGCATCGCCCGCCGCGCCCGCGCGCGCGTGGCGGTCGTGACGGGCGACGCGCGCAGCCCGGCCGCCCGGGGCGCGCACGCCGTGCTGGCCATCGACGACCGCCGGGCCCTCACGGCGCGGCGCCGCAGCGGCCGGCGCCTGCCCCTGGGCAGCCTGTTCGAGCAGGCGCTGCTCGTGGTGCTCGACCAGGTGGTGCTCGACCTGATGGACGCCCTGCACCTGGGCGAGCAGGACCTGGCAGGCCTGCACACCACCTTCGAGTAGCCGCGTGCGGCACGCGCTCAAGCGCCCCGTGGCGCTGTTCCTCGCCGTCAACCTGGTGCTGGCGGCCGTCTGCCGCGTCGCCTTCCTCGAGCGCTTCGGCGGCGGGTTCCCCGGGCGCGGCGGCGCGTCGGTGCTGCTCTACGGGGCGCGCCTCGACCTGGTGCCGCTGGGCTTCGAGCTCGCGCTCCTCGGGGTCCTGTCGCTGGGCATGCGGCGTCTGAGGCTCCGGCCCGCGGTGGGGCTGCTGGCCGCGCTCACGGCCCTCAACGCGCTCTACGCCACGGCCGACCACCTCTTCTACGCCGAGCGCAACCAGCACCTGGGCGCGCTGCTGGTGGACAACGCGCGCCACCCGGGCGTCGTGGCCGACGAGGTCGGCGCGTACCTGGGCGGGCGGCCGGCTGCGGCCGTCGGGCTCGTGCTGGGGGCGGGGGCGCTCGTCGCGCTGCTGCGCCGCGGGCTTTCGCGCCTGCCCGAGGCCGCCTTCGAAGTCGGGTTGCCCTCCGCGCGCGGGGCGCGCCTCCTGGCGGCCACCGCCGCCTGCTTCCTGCCGTACCTCGAGCCCGTGCGCGTGAACCCGGTCCACGCGCTCGCCGGGAGCTGGTCGCTGGACGTGGCCGCGGCCCGTCACTACACGCGGATGGGCGACTTCCTGCTGCACGAGGCCCTGCCCAGCCCGCTGGGCGAGCTGCTGGTGACCCACCTGCCGCAGGCGCGGCAGCCGGCCCCGGAGCCGCGGCTCCCCGAGGGGGAGGCGTTGGCGCTGGCGCTGCGCCTGGCCGGGCGCGAGCCCGCCGACCCGGCCTGGCCTCTGGAGGGCTGGATCGAGGCTCCGGCGCTGCTGGGCGCCGACAGCGTGCTGCTCGTGCAGGTGGAGGGGCTCTCCGCCAGCCTGCTCGAGCCGCCCGACGGCGCCCGGCCCGTCCTGCCCTTCCTGCGCTCGCTGGCCGAGCGCTCGCTGTGGTTCACCGACGCCTGGCACTGCTTCGGCACGACGGCCGGCGGCGTGTTCTCGACCGTCTCGGGCCTGCCGCGCACGGTGCTCGGGGAGCCCCGCGGCACCTTCACCTCGATCGAGCTGGGCAGCGTCGTGGACAGCCTGCCGCGGGCCCTGCCGGGCCACGAGGCCCTGTTCGCCGTCGCGTTCCACCAGTCCGAGGACGACTACCGCTCGTTCGCCACGGCGCAGGGCTTCTCCTTCCTCGGGCCCGGCGACCTGCGGGAGGAGGCGCAGGCGGAGCAGCCGGAGGGCGGGGCGCAGGGACAGCTCGGGCTGTTCGACGGCCCCTTCCTGCGGGCCGTGGTGCGCCGGCTCGGGCGCCTCGGGCGCCCCTTCGTGGCCCACGTGGTCACCGCCACGAGCCACGCGCCCTGGGAGGTGCCCGCGGGCTTCCGGGGCGGCTTCGGCGACCGACGGCTCGAGGCCTTCGCCTACGCGGACGCCGCGCTGCGCGAGGCCTGCGCGCTGCTCCAGGCCGACCGCGCGCTGGCGGCGCGCACGCTCCTCGTGGTCCTGGCCGACCACACGAACCCCACCTTCGGCTCCAACGAGATCGAGCGCTGGCGCATCCCGCTGGTCTTCGCCCACCCCGGCCTGGCCGGCGCGGGCCTGGTGGGCCGGCGGCCCGAGCGCTGCTCGCAGGCCGACGTGGGCGCCACGGCGCTGGCCCTCCTGGGCGGCCGGCACCGCTACGCGGGCCTGGGGCGCAACCTGCTCGTGCCCGACCCGGCCGGCCGCGTGCTGATGACGGGCACGGACGCGGCCTACCACGCCGCGGGCCCGTGGCTGCTGCGCTGGCAGCCCTTCCCGTCCGACGTGCGCCTGCTCGAGCTGACGCCCTCCGGCGTGGGGCTCACGGACCGCTCGGGGGCCGAGCCCGCGGTGCGCGCGCGCCTGGAACGGGAGTGTCTCGCGGTCTACGAGACGGTGTCGCGGCTGGTGCGCACGCGCCGCGTCGTGGGGCCGCGAGACGGCCCCTGAGGGCGCCGACGCAGGCCCGCGCGAGCGCTCGACCTCGGCTTCGGGGGGCGGGGAGCGCGCCCTACACTCCGGGGGCCGCGTACGGACCCTCGCCCGGGAGACCGCCATGACCGACGCCGTGATCGTCTCGGCCTGCCGCACGCCGATCGGACGCTTCCAGGGAGGCCTCGCGGGCTTCAAGGCGCCGCAGCTGGGGGCCGTGGCGGTGGCGGAGGCCGTGCGGCGCGCGGGCCTGGCCCCGGCCGACGTGCAGGAGGTGCTGATGGGCACGGTGCTGCAGGCCGGGCTGGGGCAGAACCCCGCCCGCCAGGCGGCGCTGGCGGCCGGGCTGCCGCCCGAGATCCCGGCCGTGAC
>CAZPOZ010000021.1:0-14690 GCA_964588235.1 uncultured Planctomycetales bacterium | reverse complement strand
CGACGCCACCGCCGGCTCCGGGCTGCTCGGCGAGGCCTGGTTCACCGGCGTGGCCGTGGGCGACGCCGACGGCGACGGCGACCCCGACCTCTACCTCACGGCGTTCGGGGAGCCGGCCCTGTGGCTCAACCGCGGCGACGGCACCTTCGCGCCCGGCGTGGAGCCGCCCGGCGGCTCGGGTTGGACGACCGGAGCGGCGTTCTTCGACGCCGACGGCGACGGCGACGAGGATCTCTACGTGGCCGGCTACGTGGAGTGCACGCTCGAGGAGGTGCTCCACGCGCGGCCCACCCAGCCCTGGGAGGGCTTCGAGGTGATGTTCGGCCCCCGCGGCCTGCCGGCGCGCGCCAACCGCTACTACCGCAACGAGGGGCGGGGCCGCTTCGTGGAGGCCACGGCCGAGGCGGGGCTCGAGGATCCCGGTCCGTCGTACTCCTTCGGCGTGCTGGCCGCCGACCTGGACCGTGACCTGGATCCCGACCTCTACGTGGCCAACGACAGCAACCCGAACTTCCTCTTCCGCAACGACGGCGGCGGGCGCTTCCGCGAGGTGGGCCTGGAGGCCGGCGCCGCGCTCTCGGGCACGGGCGCCGTGCAGGCGGGCATGGGCGTGGCGGCCGGCGACGTGGACGGCGACGGGCGCGTGGATCTCGTGGTGACGAACTTCGAGAACGACACCTGCACCCTGTACCGCGCGCTCGCCCCGCTGCGCTACGCCGACGCCTCGGCGCCGGCGGGGCTCGTGGCGCTCACCACGCCGTTCCTCTCCTGGGGCGTGCTGCTGGGCGACTACGACCTGGACGGCGATCTGGACCTGTTCATCGCCAACGGGCACCTGTTCCCGCAGGCCGACGCGGTGCCGGGCCGGGCGCTGGGGTTCGCGCAGCGCAACCTGCTGCTCGAGAACGACCGCGGCCGCTTCCGCGACGTCAGCGCCCTGGCGGGCCCCGGCTTCGAGGCGCTGCGCTCGAGCCGCGGCGCCGCGCAGGGCGACCTGGACGGCGACGGCGACCTGGACCTGGTGATCTCCAACGTGGACGCCGCGCCCACCGTGCTGCGCAACGACCTGCCTGCCCGCGGAGGCTGGCTCCTGGTGGAGGCGCCGGGCGCGTGGCGCGTCGAGGTCGAGGCCGGCGGGCGGCTCCTGGTGCGCGACGCGGTCCGGGGCGGGTCGTACCTCT
Source organism: uncultured Planctomycetales bacterium (assembly GCA_964588235.1). GTDB lineage: Bacteria > Planctomycetota > PLA2 > PLA2 > JAEUHO01 > CAZPOZ01. The sequence continues at coordinate 13,509 of CAZPOZ010000021.1, read as the reverse complement.
CGGCGAGCGACCCGCGCCTGCACTTCGGCCTCGGCCCGGACGTGGCGTCCGTGCGCGTGCGGGCGGTCGGGGCCGGCGGCCGCAGCGTCGAGGCCGACGGCGTCGCGCCGGGGCGCCTGCTGCGGCTCGTCCTGCCGGCGTCCGCGCCGCGCTGAGCCGTCGCCGAGCTCAGCGCAGCGTGAGCGTGACCTCGCCGACGTCGGGCGTCACCCGGCGGCCGCGCTCCTGCTCGTCGGGCCGCTCGTCCAGGTCGCGCGAGGCGCGCAGCACGCTCCCCGTCAGGGGCAGGGGGGCCGTGCGGAAGCGCCCTTCCGCGTCGGTGAGCACCGCGTGCTTGCGGGCGAAGGGGGGCCCGCCGCTCCACACGGCGGCGCCCTCCACGGGGCGCCCCGCGGCGTCCACGACCCGGCCCTGCGCCACGAAGCCGGGGGGCAGCACCACGCGCAGGTCGCCCGCCTCGGTCAGGTCGGCCAGCGCGGGCAGCAGGTCGGTGGCGCCCGCCGGCGGCTCCACGCGCACGCTCAGCGCCCGCCCCGGCGCCAGGGGCCCGAGCGGGGCGCGACCGGCCCCGTCGGTGCGGGCCTCGGGGGGCGCGGCCGGAGGCGGGTCGTCGGCGTCCTTCCCCCGGGCGTAGTCGGCGCCCACCCGCGCGCCCGCCACCGGGCGGCCCTGCGCGTCCACGACCGTGACGGTGATCCGGCGGCCCGCGGCGAGCCGCAGGAGCAGCGCGTCCTGGTCGGCCTCGAGGCGCAGCGGCGGATGCGGCGCGAAGCGCTCCGGCGCCGCCACCTCGAGCGCGTAGGGGCGGCGCTCGAGCGAGACCAGGCGGAAGAGGCCGCGCTCGTCGGTCGTGGCCCGGTCGTGGTCCGGCTCCCAGGACTCCCCGGGCGCGCGCAACCTCCACGGGACCGCGGCCTCCACCCGCACGCCGGCCACCGGCGCGCCGTCGGGCCCGAGCACGCGCCCCAGCACCGCGCGCCCGCGCGGCAGCCGCAGCACGACCCGGCCGTCCACCGGGCGCACGTCCCGCAGCCGTCCGGGGCCGAAGGGGAGGGCCGCGCCGTCGGCGCCCCGCGGGCGCAGCGCCACCAGCCCGTAGGACCCCTCGGACGGCTCGCGGAAGGTCGCGCGTCCGCCGCGCAGGAACAGGCTGCGACGTTCGTCGCGCACGAGCAGGGCGGCATCGGCCTGCGCCACGGGCGAGCCGTCGGGCCCCACGACCTCCAGCGTCACGGACGCGGCCCTGGGCTCGAGGCGCAGCGTCACCTCGTCCACGTCGGCCGCCACCTCCACCCAGCGCGGCTCGGTCCGGTCGAGCACGTCGCTCAGCCCCTCGAGCGGCGGCAGGGCGCCCACCTCGGCCGGTCCGCGCGGCAGGTGCGGCAGGCGGAAGCGGCCCCCGTCGTCGGTCTCGAGGTCGCGCGTGCCGTAGCGCCCCTCGCGCACGAGCACGCGGGCGTGGACGGGGCGCCCCTCGGCGTCGAGCACCTGGCCCCGGAGCGTGCGTCCGGGAGCGAGGCTCAGCTGGCTGGTGCGCGGCGACCAGCCCCGGTCGATCGACCGCGCCAGGTCCTCCCGCGCGGCGGGCGGGTCCACCTCGAGCGTGGCCTCCTCGTCGGGCAGCAGCCCGCGCAGCGAGACGCGTCCCTGGCCGTCGGTCAGGCCCCGCGCCTCCCGGGTCTCGGAGGCCCCCGCGCCCGAGGGCCACTGCCTTGCCTGCACCGTGGCCCCGACCACGGGCGCCCCCGCGCCGTCCCGCAGGGTCAGCACGACCACGTGGAGCGGCGCGACGAACAGCGTCGGGCCCTCCTCGCCCGGGGTGGCCTCCCAGCGCTCGTTCGCGGGCTCCTCGCCGTCCTCGCGCAGGTGGAGGACCACCGGATCGGGTCCCAGCCCGAGCAGGCGGTAGCGCCCCTCCGCGTCCGTGGTCGCCTCCGCCAGCACGGCGTCGTCCGCCAGCGCCGAGGCCCACAGCCCGCGACCGGGGTCGGGCGTGGCCTTCACCTGCACGCCCGCCGCGGGGGCGCGTTCGGGGAGGCGCAGCGCCAGGCCCTCCAGGCTGCGCCCGCGCTCGAGACGCACCTCGACCGTGCCGCCGCCGTCGGGCAGGGGGACCGAGAGCCGCGGGGCGAGCGGGAGGGGGGCCCCCGCCGCGTCGCCCGCCCCGTAGACCGAGACCCGCCGCGGGGAGCCGCGGCGCACGACCAGCTCGGCGACGCCGTCCCGGACCGGCACGCGCTCGCCCCGGGGCGCGGCGTCGGCCCCCTGGGCCCAGGCGCGCGGCACGGGCGACCCGTCCGGGCCGAGCACGCTCAGGCGCACGCGACGTTCGGAGGGGTCGGAGGGCCAGGGCGTCAGCGCCGGCCCGGGCTCGGCGCCGGGCTGCTCCAGCGCGCGGCGCGCGCGCTCCACGAGCTCGACCACCTGGGCGCGCTCGATCCACGGCGCGTTCTGCACGACCAGCTCCACCACGTTCGGGCCCACGCGCGCCGCCTCGCCGAGCACCGCCACCTCGGTGGCGCCGACCTGCAGGAGCACCTGCTTGTGCCAGCCCTCGAGCAGGTCGCCGGCGCCGGCGCCCTCGCCCAGCCGGCGCTCCCGCACGGTGCCGGACTCCAGGGCGTCCAGCGCCCGCTCGCCGGAGAGGCGCTCGGCGTGCAAGTAGGCCCGCGCCTGAGCCGGGGTGCCGAAGGCGAGCAGCATGACGGTCACCTGCACCTGGGCCGCGGGCTGCGCGGCCACCAGCACGCGCGCGTCGGTGAGCCCTTCGGCGAAGGTGCTGCGCTCGGGCTCGGGCAGCGTGCTGCCGGCGGCCTTGAGCGCGGCCTGCGCCACACGCGTCTCGATCACGCGCCACGCGCCCGGGGCGAAGCCCGGGCGCAGCGCCTGGAGCACCTGCTTGAGGTCGGCCGTGGCCCCCGTCGGCGCCCCCGCGAGCCAGCGCTCGGGGCGCTCGATGGCGCCCAGGTCGGTGGGCAGGGCGGCCAGCGCCGCCTCCACGCCCTCGCGGCCCCGGGCGGCGAACACGGCCTCGAAGAACTTCAGGCCCTCGACGTAGGCGAAGGAGGCCTGGGCGAGGGCTGCCGCCGCGCGGTCGCGCTCGACGCGGCTGAGCGCGTGGGGGGGGGAGACGATCCAGCGCGTGAGCCGCTCGAAGGCGGCCGTGCGGCCCGTGCGCGCGGCGACGTGCTTGGCGATCAGCTGCGCGTGGCCCTCGGTGAGGGCGGCCAGCGCCTGCACCTCGTCCATCGAGGTGGCGCGGGCCCGCGCCGCGTCCACGTCGTGGCGTTCGAAGTCGAAGGCGTGCGTGGCCTCGTGCACCAGCAGCACGCGCAGCTCGTCGACGCCGAAGGACGCGCCCCGCTCGACCTGCCCGGGCAGCTCCTCGAGCGTCTCGTCGGCGAGCAGGATGCGCCCCCGGTCGTGGTCGCACAGGGCCATCACGAAGCGGGCCAGCTGCGTGGCCGCCTGGTCCACCTCCTCGGGGCTGGCCTGGAGCAGGCGCGTGAGGATCCCGAGCTGGCCGACGAGCACCTGGGCCACCTCGCGGCGCGTGGCCAGCACGAGCGTGGGGCGCGTGCGGAACGGCGCGCCGCACTCGGCTTCCACCTCCTTCAGGGCCGCCTCGAACAGGCGCTCGCGCAGCGCCTGGTCGCGCCAGGGCGCCGTGGGGGGCGCCGCCGGGGCGGGCTCGTCGGCCGCCACGGGCCCGCCCGGGCACGCGAGGGCCGCCAGCGAGAGAAGCAGGACCCCGACGGCGAGCGCGGGGCCCGCCCCGCGGCCCGGGGGCCGGTGCCGTCGGGGGCCCGGGCCGGGGCGTTCTGCGCTGTGCGTGCCTGCCATGGTTCCCTCGCCGACCGCCCGTTCGGGGCAGGCGATCCTCGCCCGGGGGGCAGGGGGAGGGAAGGGCTCGGCCCGACCTCGCCCTCCCCGCGCGGCGGCGGCGCGGGAGGGGGGCTCCCTACGGCCCCCGGTCCAGCTGCTGGAGGTTCAGCCGGGCGGGCGCGTAGGAGGGATCCAGGCTCAGCGCCCGGCCGAGGTGGGCGCGCGCGGTCTCCCGGTCGCCGGTCACGAGGGCGTGCAGCGCCAGCGCATTCCAGGGCTCCGGGCGCGTGGGATCGAGGCGGATCGACTCCGCGTAGGCCGCCTTGGCCTCCTCGGCCGTGGCGGCCGTGCGGCCGCGCTCGTAGGCCGCGCGGGCCGCGTAGGAGCTGCCCGGGGCGGTCGGGGCGGGCGCCGGCGGTACGGAGGCCGTCTGCGCGGCCGTGGCCGAGGTGTAGGCGTCGGGCACGCCGCAGGCGCCGCCGGCGTAGCCCCCGCCCCCGCAGGCGCCCCCCTGCGGCGTCATGCAGCGCTCGCGTTGGTCGGAGAGGTAGTCGCCGATCAGGTAGCCGGCCAGGGCGCCGCCTGCCGTGCCGATCAGCACGCCGCCCAGGGTCCCGGCGGCCACGCCGCCGAGCACGCCGCCGGCCAGCGCGCCGCCGGCCGTGCCGGTCATGCGCTCGTTCATCTGGCAGCCGGTGCCGGCCAGGAAGGGCAGCACGGCCAGCAGGGTGGGCAGAGCGGAGCGCATGAGGACCTCCCGGGGCGGACGAGGGCACACCCCCTCCGATGGATCGGTCGCGCGGAGCGCCGTCTTGCCCCCGTCGGTACGATCCGCCCGTGAAGCCCCGGTGCCAGGCACCCCGCCGCCCGCCCGTCGCCCGCCGGGCGCAGGCCCCCGCCCCCCGGCGTCGTAGCCCCTTGTTCGTGCCGCTCGTGCTGCTGGGCGCCGCGCTCCACGGGGTCCTGCTGGGCGGCTGCCTGCACGTCGAGGAGTCGTTCACCTTCGCGCGCGACAGCCGCGAGGGGGGCGGCACCTACGCGCTCAGCGTGCGCTGGAACGCCGACCTGCTCCAGCGCGTGCGCGACGTGGTCGGGCCCGCCGTCCTCGAGCGCTTCCAGGGGCGGCCCTTCCCGCTGCGCCTGGAGGAGTGGCGCGAGAGCCTGCGGGCCCTGGACCACGTGGACCTGAAGGCCCTCGAGGAGACCGTCGAGCCGGGGGGCTGGCGCACGCTGCGGACGGTGGTGGGCTTCGGCCGGCTCGAGCACCTGATGGCCTGGGAGCCGCTCGCCGGCCGCAGCCTGAGCGTGGAGGGGCCCGAGGGCGACCGCCCCGCCCGGCTGCGGATGGCCCCCTTCGCCCGCCTGCCGCTGATCGACCGCCTGCGCGCCGCCGCCGACGCGCGGGCGGCCCCCGACCCCGTGGAGCGCGCGCCGCGCGACCTGCCGCCGCTCGAGCGCCTGGGCGTCGAGCCGGGGCAGGCCGCCCTGCTCGAGCGGCTGCTCACGCCGGCCTTGGCCGACCTGCGCCTCCTCTCGCGGATCACCGTGGCCGGCCGCGTGCGCGGCGCCAGCGCAAACGCCCAGCGCGCCGAAGGCTCCGAGGCGGCGTTCCTCTGGCGCTGGGCCGACCTCGTCGCCGGGAGCACGCGCGCCCTCGAGCTGACCTGGACGCCCGGCGAGTTCGACGCCGTCCCGCTGTGGGAGCAGGCCGGCGAGGCGCCCGGGCGCTGAGGGCCCGCGCCGCGCGCACCCCACGCGGGCGGGACCGGGGGTCGGGGCAGCGGTACACTCCGCCCCGCTCTCCCCCGCGCGGACCCTTCTTCCATGGCCCAAGCCCCTCCCCCGCCGCCGTCCAGCCCGACGCCCGCGGGCGGCGGGGAGGCCGCCCGGATCGCGCGCGAGCTGGCCGAGGCCCTGGGCATGGACGTGGGCGACCTGCCCGCCCCCGAGGCCTCCCCCCCGGGCGCCGGCACGGCGGGCGAGGCGGGGCGCGGCCCCGAGGGCCGCCTCCGGCTGGACAAGAGCGGCGCGCTGCTGGGCCTGCAGAAGCTCAAGCCCGTCCTGGCCCATGGCCGGGCCGACGCCGAGGACGCGGCCGCCGCTCGGACCGCAGAGCGCGCCGCGGGCGAGGCCGACGCCGCCGCCCAGCCCTCCGCCGGCGGGCCCAAGCGCGCCACGCTGCCGCCGCGCATCGGCTCCTACGTCCCGCCGGGGTTCCCGGGCGCGGGCGCAGGCGACGCCGCCGACGTCGAGGAGGTGGAGATCCCCGGCGGCCGCTTCCTGTTCGGCGAGGAACGCGAGCCCCGCGAGGTGCCCGCCTTCCGCATCGACGCGCTGCCCGTGACGAACGCGGCCTACGAGCGCTTCGTGGCCGAGACCGGCCATCGGCCCCCGCTCTACTGGCCCGCAGGCCACCTGCCCGACGACCTGCGGGACCATCCGGTGGTGGGCGTGGACTACTTCGACGCCCTGGCCTACGCGCGCTGGCTCGAGAAGGACCTGCCCTTCGAGGACGAGTGGGAGCGAGCGGCGCGCGGCACCGACGGCCGCGTGTGGCCCTGGGGCAACGACGGCGACCAGCCGCACGCCAACACGGCCCGCTCGGGCTTCAAGTGCACGCTGCCGGTGGGCTTCTTCCCCGAGAACGTCTCCCCCGACGGCGTGAAGGACCTCGTCGGCAACGTCTGGGAGCTGACGCATTCGCCCGCCCCCGGCGGCGGGATCGTGGTGCGCGGCGGCTCCTGGTACGACCTGGCCTACCACGCCAAGGCCTGGTTCCGCTTCGCCGCGCGCCCCACGGCCCGCAACGGCACGATCGGCTTCCGCTGCGTGCGCCGCAGCGACCCGCGCGCCTCCGAGCCGCGCGAGATCGACCCCGCCGTGCTCGAAGCCGAGATCGCCGCCCGGCGCGGCCCGCAGCCGCCGGTCGATCCCAGCACCTTCAGCGCCGACCGCCGCGACCTCGTGCCCGACCTGCGCCGGCTGCGCATCCTGGTGGCCGAGCGCAAGGCCGAGCAGATCCTGAGCCCGCTGCGCTCGGCTCCGGGCGACGCCGGACGCCACGAGCCCCTGGTGAGCGCGACCGCCGCGGTGGTCGTGCCCGCGCCGCGCGGGGCCGCCGCCGCCGCGCCCCGGGCCGGCGCGCCCGCGCCCGCGCCCGAGGCCGCCGGCGAGCGCGAGCACGTCACAGACGAGCGCATCCCGGCCGCGCGCGCCGCCCCGAGCCCGGCGGCCGCCGCCCGGGCCGCGGCCCGCGCCGCCCTCGACGCGGCCGCCGAGGCCGCCGCCCGCGCGCAGGCCCGCGCCCCGGCCGAGGCCGCGCTGAGCGAGGCCGCGCTGGCGCAGGCCGCCGCCCGAACCCCGCTGGCCCTGTGGGTGCTGCTCGCCGCCGGCTTCGCCCTGCTCGTGGGGCTCCTGTGGATCGTGCTGCGGGGCGGCGCCGAGCCCACCGCGGGCGGCCCCGGCGCCACGGACCAGCCCCCGGGACGGAGCGCGGACGGCGACGGCGAGCGCCCCGGGCCGGCGGGGCCCTCCGTGCGCACCGAGCTCGACGACCAGCCAGGCCTGCTGCCGCCGTTCCCTGCTGGGGGGCGCGCGCCGCTGGACGGCCAGCCCCCGCGGCTGCTCGACGGGGCCACCGGCACCTGGATCGAGCGCCTGCGGGAGGGCCCCTGGCTGCTCGTGTTCGCCGGCGGCGGCGAGGACGCGGCCGCGCTCACGCGGCGCACGGCCCACGCGCTGCACCGCCGCTTCGACGGGCGGGGCGTGCGCGTGGCGCTCGTCCTCCCGCGGCGCCTGCTCGAGCAGGCCGACGGCGCGGTCCTGGCCCCGTCCGACCTGGTGGCCTCGCTGGAGGCCCTCGAGGCGCGCGACGGCATGACCGTGCTGCTCGACCCCTTCGCCGGCGGGCGCGACGCGATCCGCGAGGCCCGCTACGGGCTCGAGAGCCAGAACGCGGCCGTGCTCCTGGTGCAGGGCGAGATCGAGGCCCAGACGAGCCCGCCCACGGGCGGCATGGATCTCAAGCGCCTGCTGCCCGTCGCCCGCCGCGCCTACGAGATCGGCAACCCGGACCTGCCCGCCGGCCGCTGAGCGGCCGGGCATGCCGCTGCGCCCCGGGCCCCCCCCGCACCGGATCGGCGGCGCACCGGATCGGCCGGGCGCGGGAATCTCCTGGTAGCCGTGAGCCCCTCCGCCTCCGAACCGCCCTCGGACGCCCGCCTCGCCGGCCTGCTGGCCGAGCGCGCCTGGGTCGGGCACCTGGCCCGCTCGCTGGTGCGCGACCAGGCGCTGGCCGAGGATCTCGAGCAGGAGACCTGGCTGGCCGCGCTCACGCGCCCGCCGCGTTGGCGCGCCTCCCCGCGGGGCTGGCTGTCGCGCGTCCTGCGCAACCGCGCGGCCCGGGCCGGGCGCAGCGGGGTCCGCCGGGGGCGCCGCGAGGCCGCGGCGGCCCGCCCCGAGGCGCAGCGCGCGACCGACGAGGTGGTGGCCGCGGCCGAGCAGCACCGGCGGCTCGTGGACGCCCTGGCGGAGCTGCCCGAGCCCGGCCGCACGGCCGTCCTCCTGCGCTACTACGAGGGCCTGCCTCCGCGCGAGATCGCCCGGCGCACCGGCGCGCCCGTGGAGACCGTGCGCGCCCGCGTCCGCCGTGGGGTGGAGGCGCTGCGCGAACGGCTCGACGAGCGGGAGCCCCGGGGGCGCGCCGCCTGGATGAGCGCGCTGGCGCCGCTGATCACGCCGTCGGGCCCGTCGGTCGGGCCCGGGGGCGCAGGGGTCCTGGCAGGAGGTGCGTCCATGAGCGGGAAAGCGTGGCTGGCGACCGGGCTGGGCCTGCTGCTGATCGGGGGCGCGGCGGTCGCGCGCTGGGGAGGGGCCGGGCGCGAGGCGCCCGATCCGCGTCGCGAGGCGGGGGCGGGGCCGGCGACCGGGCCCGGGGGCACGGGGACCACGGCGCCGACCCTGCTCGGCTCGGCAGAGGCAGGTTCCCCGCCGGCCGGGCCGTCCCCCGGGGCCGCCCCCGCCGCCGAGGCCCGGGGCCCGGGACTGCGCGTGCGCTGGGCCGGCGGCGAGCCCGCGCCCGAAGCGCTGGTGACCCTGGCCGGCGAGCAGCACCGTCCCGACGCGCAGGGGTTCGTCCCGCTGCCGGGCCACGCCTCGCCGGCGCCGCTCCTCTGGGTCGTCGCGCCCGGGGCGCGGCCCCGGCGGCTGGCCGACGTGGACCTGTCCACGGGCGCGCTGGTCGTGGAGCTCGAGCGCGCCGCGCCCCCGCTCCTGTCCTTCGTCGAGGGCGCGGGGGCGCCGCTGGCGCCCGAGGCGGCCCGGGCGCGCTACGAGGCCGCCGGCGTGACCCTCGAGGCGGCCTGGCTCTGGCCCGAGGCCCTCGCGCCCGCCACGCCGGCCGACGTGCTGGCCGGGCTGCTGTCGGGCGCCGGTCGCTGGCGGCTGGAGGCGGCCGTGGGCTGGGATCAGGGCGAGCCGAGCCTGGCCTGGCCGGCGCCCGTGCCCGGGGCGCGCCTGATCGTGCTCACGCCCGCCGGCGTGCCCTGGATCAGCCCGCCCACCCGGGACGGCGCGCCGGTCCTCGTGCCCCTGTCCACGGTGGGCACGCTCGCGCTGCGCGTGCTGAGCGAGGAGGGCGCGCCGCTCCCGTCCGCGCGCGTCACGGCCTTCGCCGAGCACGGCGACGACGCCCTGTTCCTGCGGGGGCGCACCTGGGAGGCCGACGCCGACGGCCGGCTCTCCCTGAGCCTGCCCGAGACCGCGGCGGGAAGCCGCGCGCCCTCGCTGCTCGTCGAGGCGCCGGGCCGTTCCCTCTGGGTCGTGCAGGGCCTGAGCGCGAGGACCGCGCGCACGGGCGACCCCGTGGAGCTGCGCGTCCCGCCCAGCGCCACCGCGGAGGGCCACGCCTACGGCGCGGACGGGCGCCCCGCGGCGGGCGCCCAGGTCGTCTGGGCTTGGCGGGGCTTCTCCCGCCGCGCGCCGGTCGGGGCCGACGGCGCCTACCGCCTGGAGGGGCTGGCGCCCTGGTCGTCCGGGGCGCGGGCCGACGCGTCGCGCTCCGTGCTGCTCGCGCTGCTGCTGCCCGGCGCCGCCGAGCCGGCCGGCTGGGGCAAGGGCGAGGTGCGACCCGGAGCCACGACGCAGGTCGACGTCGGCCAGCCGGCCGGCAGCGCAGCGGGGGGCCGCCTGCGGGGCACCGTCCGGGCCGGCGGCGCTCCGCTGGCGGGCGTGTTCCTGGCGCTCCAGACGCGCAAGGGCGACGGCGGCGGCGACCGCAAGCGCGGCTTCGCCACCTCGGGAGCCGACGGGGGCTGGAGCCTGGACGGCTTGGCGCCCGGCACCTACGACCTGCTCGTGCTGCTGGGCAACCCCCGCGTGAGCGACGACTACGTGCTGCGCGCGAGCGAGCCGCTGACCCTCGAGGCGGGCGACGAGCGTCGCCTGGACGTGGCCCTGCCCGGAGGCGTGCTGGCCGTCGCGGTCGTGGACGCGGCCACCGGCGCCCCCGTCCCGCAGGCGATGGTCGTGGCCGAGCCCGAGCGGGCGGAGGCCTCCGAGGGGGCCGTCCCGGGCTTCGCGGGGCGCCTGGGCGGCTCGGCCTTCGCCGACGCGTCGGGGCGCGCGCGCCTGAGCGCGCTGCTCGTGGGCGAGCCGCATCGGGTGCGCGCCGCCGCCCAAGGCTGGAAGGAAGGCCAGGCGACGGGGGCCCGTCCGGCCGCGGGGCCGGCGCCGGAGGTGGTCCTGAGGCTGGAGGCGGCCCGGTAGGCGACGCGAGGCACGTGCGGCGCGCCGGAGCCGCGCGCTCAGGCCGCTTCCTCCTCCTTGCGCCGGCCGCAGGCGCGTCGCACGTTCCCGCCTCGACCTTCCGCCTCGCAGCCCTACTTCTGCTGCTCGCGCTGGAGCGAGAACTCCGTCCAGCCCTGGGCGTCGCTGCCGTGCCGGCCCACGAGCCGGTCGCCGACCACCTTGACGATCATCAGCGCCGTCGCCGGCGCGTCCTGCACCTCGCCCGTGGCCGCGTTCTTCACCGTGCGCTTCGTGCAGCGGAACACGACCTCGTCGCCCCGCCGCTCGCCTTCGAGATCCTCCACGATGATCACCACGCGCTCGTCGTCGTCGGGGCCCACGACGGTCACGTCGGCCCGCATGCCGGCCTTGTAGCGGCCCTCGCCCGCGGGGTCGATGCCCACGCGCACGGGGAACGTGAGCGTCTCGCCCTCCTCGTCGCGCTCGGTCACCGTGCCGCTGAACAGCCCCAGCAGGGGGTCGGCCGCCCCGGGCCCGACGCCCTTGGGCTGCCCCTTGCCCTCCTCGGTGATCTTCCAGCGCTCCAGGATGTCGGCCGGCAGCTCCTCGATCTCGGGGTTGGCCACGCCGCGGGTCCACAGGTCGCGCACGTCCACCAGGTACAGCCGGCCGTCGTTGGCCGCCTCCTGCAGCTCCTCGGTGCCCTTGTTCAGCATCGGCAGGAAGTCGGCCGAGCCGCCCTTGAGGCCGCCCGCCAGGCCCGTGACCTCGATGCCGTAGAGCTTGCCGCTGGGGGCCTTGACCACGGGGAAGCAGTGGCCCGGGATCAGCGCCAGGTGCGGCTCGAGCCCGATGGCGTTGATCATCGAGGCGTACAGGATCGCCAGGTCGATGCAGGTGCCCGAGCGGTCGCGGACGACCTCGCGGGGCAGCTTCACGTTCTGGACGCTGCGCACGTCGAAGGAGACCGACTTGTCGGCCAGCGCCGGCGGGTGCTGGTAGGTGAAGTCGTTGCGTCGCAGGAGCTCGTAACAGGCGGCGAGCGCCCGTCCCGCGTTCTCGTCGCTGGAGGAGGCCGCCACGCCGCCGGCGATGCGGTTGGCCATCGCGGCCAGCTGCTTGATGACCAGGTCGTTGCGGCTCACCCACGCCGCCAGCAGCGGCGCGTTGTTGAACTGCTCGGCCCAGGTGCCGAACGACTCGCCGGCCACGAGGTTCGTGAAGATGAACTCGTTCACGCCCAGGATCACCAGGCGCCCCGTGTCGTCGTCCTCCTGCTTCTGGCCCGCGGCGTCCACGTAGCTCCACTGCACGCTCAGGTCCACCGGCGTGTTGTTGCGCAGCTTGGCGATCGAGGCGTCCAGCACCGGGTAGTAGAGCGAGACCACCGTCTGCCCCGGCACCACCTCGGGGAACTTGTTCCAGCCGCTCCACTCGCTGTAGGCGCCCAGCTTGTAGCGCACGCGCAGGTTCGTCACCCGGCTCGCGCCCGTGTTGCGGATCACCGTCTTGGCCACCCACTGGCCCGGCAGCACCTGGTTGAGCGCGTAGAGCTTGTAGACCGTGGCCATGAGCCGGTCCTTGACCTTGTGGTCCAGGACCAGCCGCGCCGGGCCCGTGCCGGGGTCGGCCGGCAGGCGCCAGGTGAGCACCTTGGCGTCGCCGTCCCAGTTGGCCTCCTGGGCGCCCTTGGGCAGCAGGTAGACGTAGCGGCCCACGTAGTCCATCCCGTTGCCCCAGCTGCCCGTCTCCTCGAAGAACGCCCGCGGGCGCTCCTCCACCGTGTCGGAGCCCAGCAGCTGGTAGCCGCCCGAGATCGGTAGGGCCCAGCGCCCGTCGCCCAGGTTGCGGCACGAGCCCAGCTCGCGCATGAGCATCACCACGGCGCGGGCCTTGTCGTCGAAGCCTGCCTGGGCGTCCGGCCCGATCTCGTAGTCGGCGCGGCTGGGGCGCATGTCCTGCAGGAACTTGCGCGGGTCGGGCGTGTTCGCCTTGAGCTTGTCGTAGTTCTCCGCGTGCAGGTGGATCTCGATGCGCGCGGCCGCGTCGCCGGCCGGGGTCAGATCCACCTCGGCGTACAGGCTGGCCTTGCCCGGCTGCGGGGTGGGGATGCGCGTGGGGTCGAAGCCCGGCTGGCCCGGCTGGGGCTCCTCGGGCGCCGGGGCGGGCGCCGGGGCGGGGGCGGGCGCCGGGGCCGGCTCGTCGGCCAGCGCCGGGCTCACGAAGGGCAGCAGGGCGAGCAGGAGAGGCAGCAGGCGGTAGCGCACGGATCACCTCCGGGTCGTGCCGAAGCACACGGGATCGTAGCCGGCGCCCCCTCAGCGCGGGGGCGGGGGGGGGTCAGGAGAACAGGGCGGCGTGCAGCGTCCGCACGGCGTCGGCCGTGGCCTCCTCGGGAACGACCAGCTGCAGGTTCGTCTTCGTGCCCCCGTAGGAGATCGCGCGGATGGGCATCCCCACGGCCGAGAGGGCCGCGAAGACCTTGTGGGCCAGGCCCGGGAGGTCCTGCACCCGCTCGCCCACGATCGCGACCAGGCCGTTGCCGCGCTCGACCGTGACCGTGCCCACGGCCGAGAGGTCGGCCACGACGGCCTCCAGGCCCTCGTCGGAGTCGGTGGAGACCGTGACCGAGACCTCCGAGGTCGCCACCAGATCCACGACCACGTCGTGGCGCTGGAACGCGCCGAAGACCGTGGCCATGAACCCCGACTGGCCCAGCATGCGGCCGGAGACGATGTTCACCAGGCGGATGCCGCGCTTGCTGGCGATGCAGGCCACGGGCGCGCCGGCGGACTGCCGTGAGGGGCGGATCACGGTGCCCGCCGCCTTGGGGTCCATCGTGTTCAGGATGCGCACGGGGATGCCCTGCTCGATGGCCGGGTGGATCGTGGCCGGGTGGATCACCTTGGCGCCGTAGTAGGCCAGCTCGCTGGCCTC
>CAZPOZ010000020.1:0-14798 GCA_964588235.1 uncultured Planctomycetales bacterium | reverse complement strand
GGACGCAGCCAGGACCGCGCGATTCAACCTGTGTTCACGCAACATGCGGGCTAGGACACCACCCCTGGGCGCCGGCCGCTCCGGAGGCTCCGGGCGGGGCGGTACAGTGGCCGCCATGGCCTACGACCTCGACACCAAGCTCGTGATCGGGATCGCCACCCGGGCGCTCTTCGACCTGGAGGAGGAGAACCGCGTCTTCGAGCAGCAGGGCGTGGAGGCCTACACCCGCCACCAGGTCGAGAACGAGCGCGTGCCGCTCAAGCCGGGCACGGGCTTCCCGTTGGTCGAGGGGCTGCTGCGCATCAACGCCCTGCTGGGCGAGCCGGCCGTGGAGGTCGTGATCCTCTCCCGGAACAGCGCCGAGACGGGGCTGCGCACGGCCCACTCGATCCGCGCCCTGGGGCTGCCCATCACGCGGGCCGCCTTCACCCGCGGGCGTCCGGCCCACGCGTACCTGGAGGCGTTCTCCTGCGACCTGTTCCTCTCGGCGCACGAGGACGACGTGCTCGAGGCCCTCAAGGCGGGGTTCCCAGCGGGGCGCATCCTGCCCGTCGCGCCGGAGGGCCCCGCCCAGGCCCGGGAGGTGCGCATCGCCTTCGACGGCGACGCCGTGCTGTTCGGGCCGGAGAGCCAGGACCGCTTCGACCGCGAGGGCCTGGACGCCTTCCAGGCGCACGAGGCTGCGCACGCCGACGTGCCCATGCAGGCGGGCCCGTTCCTCGGCTTCCTGCGCGCGCTGTGCGCGCTGCAGCGGCGCTTCCCGCCCGACACCTGCCCCCTGCGCACCGCGCTGATCACCGCCCGCGACGCGGTGAGCCACCAGCGCGTCGTGCGCACGCTGCGGGCCCTGGACGTGCGCATCGACGAGTGCTTCTTCCTCGGGGGCGTGGCCAAGGACCGCGTCGTGGGCGCCTGGCGCCCGCACATCTTCTTCGACGACCAGCTGACCCACCTGACCCCCGCCAGCCGCCTCTCGCCGGCGGCCCAGGTGCCCCGGGCCGATCCGTCGTCGGCGGCGGGCCGGGAGCGGCGCCCCGGCGCCTGAGCGCCAACGCCACCCAGCGGAGGGCTGCGCCCTCCCTCAGCGCCGGCCGCCCAGACGCGCCACGATGCGCTCGGCCACGCGCAGCGCGTTGGCGTACAGCGTGAACGTGAACGGCACGCCGGGCGCCGTCGGCATGAACGAGCCGTCGGTCACGTAGAGGTTCTCCGCCTCGTGGGCGCGGCAGTCGGGGTCGAGCACGCTCGTGGCGGGGTCGGTCCCGAAGCGGCAGGTGCCCGCCAGCAGGTTGCTCGACTCGCCGCCGTAGCGCGGGTGGCCCACGTTGCGCGCGCCCATCTGGGTCAGCACGGCCTCGCCCTTCGCGATCAGGTAGCCGGCCGTCTGGTGCACGCGCGGGTGGTAGATCCAGCGCGTGCGGGCGGCCGGCGCGCCCCAGGCGTCGCGGACCTGGGGGTCGAGCGTGACGCGGCAGTCGGGCAGGGGCAGGAAGTCGCCGAAGATCTCGAAGCGCAGGTGCAGCGCCTCCTTGAACCACTGCTCCAGGCGGCGCTTGAGGGGCCAGCCCCACAGCGGGGCGCCGCGCTCCGTGGCCACCGCCCAGGCGCCGCTGATCGGGTTGGGGTGCGTGCGCAGGAAGTCGATCGTCCCGCCCTTGCGGCGCCCCAGGACGGGGTCGTCGATCACGTAGAAGTCCTGCACGCAGCGGTTGACCCACGGATCCTTGGCGTCCACCCAGGGCCAGCGCTCGCGGAACTCGGCATAGGGGAACTCGCCGTGGCCCGCGCCGTAGGTGGTGGACATCAGGCACCGGCCCACGAGCCCGCTTCCGTTGGCCAGGCCGCGCGGGTGGCGCGGCCCCGGCGAGAGCAGCAGCAGCCGGGCCGTCTCGATGGGGTTGCAGGCCACGACGAACACGCCCGCCTCGACGCGCCCGGCGGCCCCGTCGCGGCCGCGGACCTCCGCGTAACGCACGCGACCCGTGGCGTCGGAGACCAGGCGCGTGGCGGCGGTGAGCGAGCGCACCTCGCAGCGGCCGGTGGCCACGGCCCGGTCGATCCAGGCTTCCAGGGCCGAGCCCTTGGCGCCGGTGGGGCAGCCGTAGGAGCCGCACAGGCCCGAGTAGCCGCACTCCTGGCGCGCGCCGACGTCCTTGGACAGCACGGCGCGGGGCAGCGGCAGGCTGGTCAGCCCCAGCGCGGCGCAGGCCTTGTCGACCTCGCCGGCGATCGGGTGCGCGCGCAGCGGCTTGAGCGGGAACTCGGGCGAGGAGCGCCGGTCGGCGAAGCGGTGGGGGACCACCCGCCCGGAGACGCCGACCTCCTTCTCCACGCGGTCGTACCAGGGCTCCAGGTCGTCGTAGCCCAGGGGCCAGTCCACCACCGCCGCGCCGTCCACGGGGCCGAGCTCGGAGCGCTGGCGGAAGTCCACGGGCTTCATCCGCAGGAAGAAGCCGCTCATCAGGTTGGAGGCCCCGCCCACGAGCAGCCCGTTCCAGCCCTCCGCGGAGGCCGGGTCCACCGTGACGTCGCCGCGCAGGCCCTGGATCTCGAGCACGTGGGGGTCGCGGCGCGGGTCGGGCACGTACAGGTTGCGCTGCACCTGCACGATCTCGTCGCGCAGGAAGTCGTCCCGGCGGAACCAGGGGCCCTTCTCGAGCACGATCACGCGGTAGCCGGCCTCGGCGAGCGCGGCCGCCACCGGGCCGCCGCCGGCCCCGCTGCCGATGACGCAGACGTCGGCCTCGCTCACGGGCAACGCCACCAAGAGCTGCGACCCGAGGCACGTGCGGCGCGCTGGAGCCAGGCGCCCAGGCCGCTTCCTCCTCCTCGCGCAGGCCGCAGGCGCGGCGTCGTCGTCATCGGCCTTCCGCTACCGGCCCAGCGCGCCGGTTGCGTGGGCACCGTCGTCCGAGGCCATCCGTGGGCCCTTCCGGGGGAGGTGTCTCGCCCTCCGCAGGGCCGCATCCCCGGCTTGGTGGCCATGTCGCTCACGGGCGTGCGCTCATCGGGGCACCGGCTTCCAGCCCGGCACCGTGGGCCGCGGGTCGCCCGGCGCCACGTCGAGCCAGGTCCAGCCCACCTCCCCGGGCTGGCAGCCGTGGACCGGGTCGCCCAGCAGCGCCTCGAGCGCGAAGTAGAGCACGCGTCGGATCCAGGTCGTCCCGGCCGCCGAGCCCTCCAGCCCGCGCAGCACGTCGTCCTGGGCGCTGCCCGGGAGGGCGGCGAAGGAGGCGGCGCCCAGCAGGCGCGCGCCCTCCTCGAGGCGGGGCAGGCCGCCGACGATCACGTCGCGGAACACGGCCGGATCGAGGTCGTCCTCCTGGAGCACGGCGTCCAGGTAGCCGATGGCGCCGACCGTCCGGGCGCCGGGGGAGTCGGGGGCCGACGGCAGGAGCCGGTCCAGCGCCGCCTCGAGAGCCGCCCAGGCCGGCGGCGCGAAGGTGCGTGCGGGGGCGCCGGCGCGCGTGGGCTCGACCCGGTGGCGGCGCCGCAGGGGCTGGCCGAAGCCCTCGAGCCACAGCCCGGCGACCGAGGCCGCGACGCCGGCGGCGGCCGTGCCCGCGAGCAGCGCGCGACGGTCCAGCGGGGGAGGCTCGGGCCGGTCCATGCTCGGCCGGCGATCGTACCGCGCCCGCGAGGCCGTGAACCCACCCTGCCAAGCACCCGACGCTCAGGCCCAAGGCCGCCCAGTAGGGGAGACGGCCCTGCGCAGCGCAAGACGCCTCCCGCGGGAGGACCACGGGTGGCTGCTGAAGACCGAGCCCAGGCAACCGGCCCGCTGGGCCGGTAGCGGAAGGCCGATGACGACGGCGACGCGCCTCGAGGCCTGCGCAAGGAGGAGGAAGCGGCCCGAGCGCCCGGCTCCAGCGCGTCGAACGGCCCCATGCAGGGGAACGTCCGACTCGCCACAGTAGCGGTGACGCTCAGGCCTGGCGGGCGGGCGCCATGCGCGGCGTGCGCGGATCGGTCACGTGGAAGTCGTTGCGCCCGTTCTGCTTCACGTGGTAGAGCCCGCGGTCGGCCTCGTCCATCAGGCGCGAGAGCGTCGCCTCGGCGTCGCCGGTGTTGCGTCCCGGGTGCAGCACGGCCACGCCGATCGAGCAGGTCACGGCCAGGCCCGGCTTGAGCCGTTCCCACTCGTGGCTGCGGAACTGCCGCAGCACCCGCTGCGCGAGCTCGGCCCCGTGGTTGGGGTCGGCCGCCACCGCCGCGACCGCGAACTCCTCGCCGCCCACGCGCGCCAGGTGGTCGATCGTGCCCACCGCCTCGCGCAGCAGCTTGGCGCTGGTCTTGAGCACCGTGTCGCCGAAGGCGTGCCCGTGCGTGTCGTTGATGCGCTTGAAGTGGTCCAGGTCGATCATCAGGATCGCGATCGGCCAGGCGTAGCGCTCGGCGCGCCCGATCTCGCCGCGCATCGTGTTCAGGAACCCGCGGCGGTTGAGCAGCGTGGTGAGCGGGTCGCGCGTGGCGCTCTCCTGCAGCCCCTTCACGCTGGCCCGGTAGCCGGCCGAGAGTCGCAGCGCCACGTAGGAGCCGACGAACAGGAAGCCGCAGTTGACGATCAGCGTGGTCAGGCTCGTCACCGGCATCTGCCGCCCGGCGCGCATGGCGCTCTGGATCGCGGCCAGGCCGCCCCGCAGCAGGCCCTCCACGGGCGAGATCCAGGCGCAGAAGGCGTAGGCGGCGCCCACCACGGCCACCAGCAGCAGGGCCACCGAGGGCGGCAGCGTGAGCGCGCCGAAGACGCAGGTCGTCAGCACGAGCAGGAAGTAGGGGCTGGCGAGCCCGCCCGTCTCGAAGCACAGGGTCACGAGCAGGATGCCCAGGAGCAGCGGGAGCAGCGCCACCGGCGGCCGTCCGCTGGGGGCGTCCGGGCTCTCCAGGGTGCGGCCCAGCCACGAGACCACGATCACGAACAGGTCCAGCACGAGCAGGAACTTGCCCGCCGGCCCCGGCTCGCTGCCCGCCAGGGTCAGGGCCAGGTGCAGCAGCAGGATGCCCGCCCCCGTGCCCAGCACGATGGCGTAGTACAGGCGGAGCAGCCCGCGGGGGCTGGTGTCCAGGGTGGTGGCGGTCGGCGTGGGCACGGCTCCCCCGGGTGGGCGGCCCGGGCCAGGCGCCGGAGCGCCCGGGCGGGTCGCCTGCCTTATCGGCCGCCGGCGCCCCGGCGCCTGAGCGCCTGCGCTCAGGACCCGGGGGATCGCCCGGCGGGGGGGGGCGAGCCCGGGCCGCCGGCAGCCGGGCCCGCCGCGGCCCCCCCGGCGGCCGCGAGCCAGGCGAGGTAGGGCGCCGAGCCGGCCTCCGGGGCCAGGACGAGCAGCTCCGGCACCTCGTAGGGGTGCTCGGTGGCCAGCGCCCGGGCCAGGTCGGGCAGCCGCTCGAGGTGGGTCTTGACCACGAGCAGGCTCTCCGGCTCGTCGTGCAACGCGCCCTGCCAGCGGTAGACGCTGCGCAGGCCGGGCACCACGTTCACGCAGGCCGCCAGGCCCCGCTCCACGAGGGTCCGCGCCAAGGGGTGGCCCTCCCCGGGGGGGGCGGTGACGAGCACGACGCGGGCGGAGCCGGCAGGGGCGAGGTCCATGGCCCCGGGATACGCCGCCGGGTCGCCGGGCGCAACGGGCGGCGGGTGCCGAGCGCCGATAGGGTGGACGGTCTCCTCTCGACCCCGTGGAGCGCGGCGAACCACCGATGTGCGGCATCGCGGGCATCCTGGGCGAGGTCGGCGCGCGGCCTGCGGACCCGCTGGGACGGGCGCTGCAGTGGCTCGCCGCCCGCGGGCCCGACGGGCCCGGGCGCGAGACGCTGCGCCTGGGCGCCCGGCGCCTGGAGCTGGGCGCCGTGCGCCTGGCGCTCGTGGACCCCGCCCGCGGGCACCAGCCGCTGCGCCGGCCCTCGGGCGCCGCCCTCGTGTGGAACGGCGAGATCTACAACCACGACGAGCTGCGCCGCGAGCTCGAGGCCCGCGGCCAGACCTTCGCCTCGCGCGCCGACGGCGAGGTGCTGGCGGCGCTGCTCGACCTGGAGGGCGTGTCGGGCCTGGCGCGCGTGGAGGGCTCCTACGCCTTCGCCTTCCTCAAGGGCCCCGAGGGGCCGCTCTGGCTCGGACGCGATCCGCGCGGCGTCCGGCCGCTGGTCTTCGCGCGCCGGCCGCTGGGCCTGGTGTTCGCCAGCACCCTCGACGGCGTGCGCGCCGTGCTGGGCGGGGGCTTCGAGCCCGACCTGGAGGCCTTGGCCGACGTGCTGCGCGACGGGGTCGTCAGCGGCGTGCGCACGGCGCTGCGCGACGTGGAGCGCGTGCCCCCCGGGCGCGTGCTCACGGTGAGCGCGGGGCTCGCGACCGGCTGGCTCGAGATCCCGCCGCGCCGGCTGCCTCCCGAGAGCGATCCCGACGTGCTGGAGGCGCTGCGCTCCGCCGTGGGCGACCGTCTGCGCCTGGACCGGCCCATCGGCGTGCTGCTCTCCGGGGGCGTGGACAGCGCGCTGGTGGCGGCGCTGGCCCAGGAGGTGCGGCCGCTCCCGGCGTACACGCTGACCTTCCCCGGCCACGGGGCCGCCGACGAGGCGCGCCGGGCCGAGCGCACCGCCCGGCGGCTGGGGCTCGAGCACGTCGTCGTGCCCTGCCCTCCCGACCCCAGCGGCTGGGTGGTGGGCGCCGCCGACGCCTTCGACGAGCCCTTCGCCGACGCCAGCGCCGTGCCCACCTGGGGGCTGGGCCGGGCGGTGGGGGCGGGGCTGAGGGCGGTGCTGACGGGCACGGGGGGCGACGAGGTCTTCGGCGGCTACCGGCGCTACTGGCTGCTGGGGGCCGGCCCCTGGCTGCGGCACGTGCCGGCGTTCGTGCGCGAGCCCGTGAGCCAGGTGCTGCTGCGCACGCTGCCCGAGGGCGCCCGTCTGCTCAGAGCCGCGGGCGACCCGCAGGGCCTCTACCGCGGGCTCCTGCGCCTGCAGTCCGAGCGCGAGCTGCGCGCGCTGCTGGGCGAGCGCTTCCGCGGCCTGGCCGAGCTGGTGGTCGCGCCCGGCCCCCGCAACGCCCGGGAGGCCATGGCCGACGACCTGGCGCGTTACCTGCCTGACGACCTCCTGGTGAAGGAGGACCGTGCCCTCCTGGCGCACGGCGTTGAGGGCCGGCATCCCTTCCTGGACGCGCGCGTGCTGCGCGCTGCCGACCGGGTGGAGCACGCCGGCGGGGTGGGGCGGGGCCGTCAGAAGCAGGTGCTGCGGGCCTACGTGCGCGAAGTGGTGGATCCGGACCTGGCGCGGGCCGGCAAGCGCGGCTTCGCCTTCCCGGTGGACGCGCTGTACCGGGGGCCGCTCAGGCCGCTGGCCGAGGAGATGCTCTGCGGGCCGCGCGCGCGCGCCCGCGGCCTGCTGAGCCCCGTGGGGGTGCGGGCGCTGTTGCGCGACCACCTCACGGGCGCGCGCAACGTGGGGGCGGTGCTCCACGCCTTCGTGATGCTCGAGCTCTGGGCCCGGCGCGTGCTCGACGACACCTCGCTGAGCGCCTTCCAGGGGCACGGGCCCTCCGCCCTGGCGGAAGGCGGCTGACGGCGGACGGGCGAGCGGACGTCGGGTACCGTGGGGCCGGAGGCCCATGCGCCCCGCGCGGTCCCTGCCGACCCTGCTGCTCCTCACCGTCGTCGCCGCGCCCTGGTGCACGGGCGCCCGCGCGTGGGCCGAGGCGGAGCGCACGCGCGTCGTGCCCCACGAGCCGCTCGTGGTCGGGACGCTCCCGCCGGCGCCCGCGGCCGTCTACCGGCGCCTCGAGGCGCTCGTGGATGCCCTGCAACAGCACCCGGGGGGAGACGGTGGGCTGGACGGGGGCGACCTGGGTCCCGAACCCCGCTTCGCCCCGCACGAGGCGCCGGCGCCTCTGCGGGCCGCGGAGGCTGCGGAGGCGCAGGCCGCACGGGCCGCGTTCCGGGAGCTCGTCGCCACGGGCCCGCTCGCGGTGCCCACCCTGCTGGCGCACCTGGACGACGCGCGTCCGCTCGCCCTCGTCGTCGAGCACGCCGGCGGCTTCGGGGGGCTGTGGGCCAGCGCGGAGATCGACGGCAACCCCGCGCTGCCGGAGGAGCGGGCCGCGCTCCTGGCGGCCTTGCCCGAGCGGTCCCCGGATCTCGAGGAGATCGGCCCGTGGGGGCCCCAGGTGGATCGGGACCGCTGGCGCGCCGCGGTGGGCGACGCCTGCTTCGCGGCCCTGGGCCAGATCGTCAACCGCGGCTACCTCTCCCTTCGGGGCCAGCCCACGAACTGCCTCGTCGTCAACAGCCCGCTGTTGGAGCCGCGGCTGGCCGCCGCCGTGCGCGCGCAGTGGGCCGGCAGGGACCCCCGGCAGGAGTTGGCCCGTCGGTTGTGGGCCGACCTGCACACGACGAGCAGCGAGTTCGGCCGGAACGCCGGTGACCGCCAGGCCGAGGCCGTTCGCCGGCTGCTCGTGTGGTACGCCCCGGAGGCCGGTGAGCGCGTGCGCCTGCACTTGGCGCGGCTCCGCTACGACGGCCGTACGCCCGAGGGCGCGGCGCTCAGCCTCGACCGGCTGGCCCAGGTGCTCCGCGATCTGGGGGGGGGCGGGCTGGGCGAGGACGATCGCCGCCTGCTCGCGCGCCTGAGCGCCGAGCGCCTGGAAGTCGACCTGGCCTCGAACGACCCGGTGCGGCTGTTCGCCGCTCTCGAGGCCCTCTCGACGCCACCCCCTGAGGCGGTCTTCGAGCACGCCGCGCGCGTGCTCGCCGAGCGCGGCCCTCCGGGCGCTCACGCCGCCAGGGAACTCGCCACGCTCGCGCGGCTGTGGCCCGCTCGCGTGCCCCCGCTGCTCGCCCGGCTCGTGGCCCGGGGCGTGGAGGGCGCCACGTTGGCCGCCCGCTTGACGCTCGAGCACGGGCTTCTCGTGCAGGCCGACGCCTGGCGTCGCTGGCTCGGGGCCCGTGACACCCTGGTCCCTGAAGCGCAGCCGCCCGATCACCGGGCCGGGCTGCGCCTGTGCGACGTGGCGGGCGCACAGCTCGTGCGCCAGCGCCCCGAGCTCGCCCCCGAGCCTCCGTTGCTGCTCACGTCGTCGGTCGAGGTCCGCGACCGTGCCCTGTTCGACCTGAGCCGGCGCTTGCGCCAGGAGCCTCCCCGGTGAACGGGACCCCGCGCCGAGGTCCGAGGCGGTGGCTTGGCCTGGGTCTGCTCCTGGCGTTCCTGGGGCCGGGCGGGGGCGCAGCGGCGCACGGGGAAGACCCTGCGGAGCGCGGCGCCGTGTCGGTGCGCCTCTGGCTGTCTGGCTCTCCGGCTCCGGGTGTGCAGCTCGAGCTCCTGCGCCTGCCGGCCTCGGTGGGCCTGGAGGAGCGCCTCGACCCGGACGAGGCCGACCGGCTGCTCGAACCGCCGGACGAGGCCGGCCCCGTGATCGCCCGAGCGTCGTCCGGCCCGGACGGTCGGCACCGCTTCGACGGGCTCGCAGCCGGCCGATACCGCGTCCGGGCCAGGCTGCCGTCGGGCGCCGAGGCCACGGGCAGCGTCACGCTCCCGGCGCCGGGCCTCGAGGACGAGGTCGCGCTGTGCCTGAGGGCCGGCGGCGAGCGGATGGCGGGCCACCTCCGCTGGGCGGACGGGCGCCCCTTCCGCGGCTGGGTGGTCGCCGAGCAGGGCCCCCGCCGTGGGTGGCCCGGGGCAGGGTGCGCGCCGTCCTGCGCTTGGGCTCCGACCGACGAGGGGGGCCGGTTCGCGCTGCAGGGGCTCGCCGCGCAGCCCACCTCGCTCTCCGCGCTCGAACCCGGACGGCTGCGCACCGTCCTGCGTCTCCTGCCGGCGCCGCGCGACGGGCTCGAGCTGGTGGTGGACGAACGCCTCTCGCGAGAGGCCCTG
This sequence comes from uncultured Planctomycetales bacterium, assembly GCA_964588235.1. GTDB lineage: Bacteria > Planctomycetota > PLA2 > PLA2 > JAEUHO01 > CAZPOZ01. The sequence continues at coordinate 4,946 of CAZPOZ010000020.1, read as the reverse complement.
ACCCTGTTGCGCCCGACGGGCGAGCCCGCCGCCGGCATCGAGGTGCTCGCCTCGGACGGGGACCCGCCCACCTGGTGTCGGACGCGGACCGACGCACAGGGCCGTGCGGCAGTGCTCCGGGCACCCGACGGGAGCTTGGGCGTGCGGGAGGAGCGGAGCCTGCGCGCGCCGGAGGTCCTCAGCCTGGGGCCCGGCCAGCGGGTCCTGGAGACCGTGCCTCGCCCCGAGGTGGAAGGCCGCGTGCTCGATCCCGAGGGCGCTCCGTTGCCGGGTCTCACCGTGTGGGCGCTGGGGCGCGTCCCCCTGGAATCGGCCCGCTCCACGCGCTCGGACGATCGAGGCCGCTACCGGCTGGCACTCCCCGAGGCCGACGCCGAGCTCTGGGCCGGGGGCGCGGGCTGGGCGCCCTCCGTCCCCGCGTTCGTGAGCGCAGCGACGCCGAGGGGCTCGGCGGCCCCGCTCCAGCGAGACCTCGTGGCGCTCCGCGCCGCGCCGCTGCGCGTGCGCGTGCTCGACCCTCTCGGCAGGCCCGTGCCCCGCGCACGCGTGCGGATCGAGCCCGAGGCCGTGCGGTCGGACAGGGGGGGCGCGGACCCGCGCGGCGCCTTCCTGCGGCGCCTGCCGCTCCCCGGGGCCGATGCAGACGGGATCGTGGAGATCGGGATCCTGCCCCCCGGGTTCTCCGCCGCGCTGAGCGCGAGCGCGCCCGGCTTCGCGCCGACGCGAGTCGAGCTCGGGGCGTCGGCGCTGGAGGCCAGCCTGGCGCTGACCCCCCGCGTGCGCGGCCGGCTGCTGCTGCCGCCGGGGCTCCGCGCCGACGACCTGGTCTTCCCCCAGCGCCCTCCGTGGGCGGCCTGGGAGGGCGCGCTGGACGGCGACCTCGGGGACGTCACTCGGTGGGTGGGCTCCGAGGCCACGGTCTGGGCGCTCGGGGAGCGCAGCCCGCTCGTGGGCACTGCCGTCGTCCGGCCCGACGGCACGGTGCCGGTCACCCTGGCCCCCGCGTCCCTGGACGCGGTCTGGGTCCTGCACCTGGAGGACCCCTCGGGTGCGCCCATCCCGCAGGCCCACGTCACAGCCCTGTGGCGCGGGGCCCACGGGACGGTCGATACCCGGGCGACCGCGGTGCGCGCCGGGCGCGTCCTGATCGCGGCGCCGGCGATCGACCGCCGGGTGCGCCTGAGCGTCAGCAAGCCCGTCGACTCGGACGGGCGCCTGCTCAACCTCGGCCCGGTCCGGACCGGCTGGCTCCCGCCGGGCGAGCACCGGCTGGTCCTCGCACCCGGTCGGCGCCTCGCAGGCCGCGCCCTCGCGAGCGACGGCGAGCCCGTGCCGGGCGTGTGGGTGTGGCTGACCGCACCCGAGGGGGAGGCGGCTGGCAGCGGGGAGCGGCGCGTGGCGGTCAGCGGGCCCGAGGGGCGCTTCGAGCTCCCCGGGCTCGCGCCCCTGTCGTACGAGGTGGACGCCAGCGCCCCCGAGGGCTACGAGCCACCCGCGGCGAGCCTTCTGCCCGTCCAGGCGTCCGAGCTGACGCTGCGCCTGGTCCGGCATGGCTCCCTGCGCGTGCGGGTGCTCGACGAAAGCGGGGAACCCGTGGTCGGGGCGTCCGTGAGCCTGCGAACGCTCACGAGCGAACGTCCGTTCCGCGAGGGGGGCCTGTCGAGGGCGACCGATGCCGATGGGCGCGCGCGGTTCCCGGCGCTCGCCCCAGGCCTCCTGGCGACGCTGGCGGTCGAACCCCCGCAGGCCGATCTGCTCGGGGAGCGTCGCTCGCCCTTCTCGGTCCCCGCTCCGGCGGGGGGCGAGGTGCTCGTGCGGCTCTCGCGCGCGCACGCACTCGGCGGCCGCGTGTTGCACGCCGACGGGACGCCCGTGCCTGACGCCAGCATCTGGCTGCGTCCGGACGACGAGGCTGCCGCGCTGCCGGAGCCCCTCGCCTGGGGCCACGTGGACGAGGCGTTCACACGGGTGGCCCTGACCGACGAGACGGGCGCCTTCCGCGTGAACGGGCTCCCGGGGCGACGCCTGTGGGTTCGGGCCCTGCGGGTGGGCGACGACGGCGCCGTGCTGGCCACGCCCGCGGTGGTGCTGGTGCCGGGCGCGGGGGCCGAGGCGACGCTGACCCTGCCGCCGACGCCGCGCTGACCCGCGGGCGCGCCGCCCCTACGGGGCCCGTTCGACGAGGGTGGCGAAGTAGGTCACGGCGCCGGGGCGCACGTCGAAGAGCGTCTCCTCCACGTGGCCCGGGAGAGCCAGCCCCACGCGGTAGGGGCGCAGGGGCAGGTCCTCCACGATCAGCACGCCCTGCGCGTCGGTGCGCCAGGGGCTCTGCGGGGGGCGGCGGTCGGGAGCGCCGTCGTCGGCCGGTGTGAGCAGCACGTGGACGCCCGCCAGCGGGGCCCCCAGCGGCGACTCCACCACCAGGCGCAGGGCCGCGCCGGGCAAGAGGCGCAGCTCCTGCGTGCCCATCGCCGGACTGGCGGTCACGGAGAGCCCGTTCCAGGCCTTGCCCGGGCTCTTGGCGTAGAGCTCCACGGCCCCCGCGGGCAGCGGCGGCAGCCGCGTGCGCCCCTCGGCGTCCGTGCGCGCGCGCACCTCCACCAGCACGCCGCCGACCTCCGCGTAGCCCACCACCTCGGCCTCGCGCACCGGCCGGCCCCGCACGTCGAGCACCTCCACCGGGACGCGCACGCCGGGCTCGAGGGTCAGCTCCCGGCTCCCGGCGGTGTCGCCCGGCGCGACCTCCAGCACGGCCGGCGCGAGGCCCTCGGCCTCCACCACCACCGTGGCCGCCTGACCGTCGGGCACGGCCACCGCCAGGGTGCCGTCGGCGCCGGGCCGCACGCGCTGCTCGCGGCCCGCGGCCTCCCGCTCCGGAGCCGCGCCGCCGGCGGCGCCCGCCAGGCGCACCGTGGCCGCGCGCCCCGCCACCCCGCGACCGTCCGTGCCGCGCAGCGTCAGGGTGAGCAGGCGCCCCCGGGGCGCGAGCGCCACGTCGCCGTCCGCCTCGGGCAGGGCCACGTCGGTCAGGGGGCGGCCGGCCGCCTCCACCAGCAGGCGGGCGCCGGCCCGCCGCTCGCCGGGCAGCACGGCCTGGATGCTCGTGGCCTGTGCGGGGCCGCCCGGGTCGCTGCGCCACAGCTCGCGGCCCTCCGCGTCCTCGATGCGCGCCGCCTGGAAGGGGGCCGGCTGCCCGTCGAGCGGGTCGCGGGCCACGAGCGTGAGCCGGTGCTGCGGGGAGAGTCGCACGCTGAGCGGCGCGGCGGCCCCCGCGTGCCCCACGACGAGCGCGTCGAACCAGCCCTCCTGGGTCACGCGCAGCTCGGCGCGTTCGAGCAGCCCGGGCACGGTCGCCCGGCCCTGGGCGTCGGTCAGGATCGGCGTGGGGCGCGCGGGGCCGAAGACCCGCGCCCCGGCCAGGGGGGCGCCGGTGGCGGCGTCGCGCACCTCCACCTTCAGGCCCTCGGGCTGGACCAGGGGCGGCGGACGGGGCGTGGGCAGGTAGACGCGCCAGGTGGGCAGCAGGGGCAGGCCCCGGGGCGGCTGGTGCCGCACCTGCCCCCCCGGGTAGGTCACGCGCAGGCCCTGCTCCACGAGGTCGGCCCCGCCCAGCACGAGCGTCGAGCCTCCCTTGGCCGGCGCGTCCAGCGAGCCGCGGCCGCCCAGGCCGGCGCGCCAGCCTTCCGGCGCGCGGCCCTCCGGCCCCAGCACCTCCAGGCGCACCCCCTGCGCGGGCTTCCAGTCGGGGCTGGGCTCGGCCGGCGGCTCCAGGCGCGTGGGGTCGGCGCCAGGGGCCACGGCCAGGGGCTTGAACCCGCTCTCCCCGCCGCCCCCGGGCCAGCCTCCCGGCAGCCAGCGGTTCATCTCCAGCAGCAGCACGAGCACCAACAGCAGCCCGAGCGCGAGCAGGATGCGCTTGGGCCTGGGGCGCGGTCGTTGGGACGGCATCGGAGGCCTCGGAGGGGGCGGTCCCGCAGCCTATCGCCAACTCCCCGGGGCGGCCCGCGCGCCGCGACGGGTAGACTCCGCCCGCTCGCGGGCCGCCCGGAGGCGGGCCGCGGACCGGAACCCGCGATGCCCCAGCAGCCGCTGCTCGAACGCCTGGCCGCCGTCCCCCTGGTCGCCGACGGCGCCATGGGCACCATGCTCTACGCCAAGGGCGTGTACCTGAACCGCTGCTACGACGAGGTGACGCTCACCGCGCCCGAGCTGGTGGCCGAGATCCACCGGTCCTACGTGCAGGCGGGGGCCGAGGTGCTCGAGACGAACACCTTCGGGGCCAACCCCGTGAAGCTGGCCAAGCACGGCCTGGAGGACCGCACGGAGGAGCTCAACCGCCGCGCGGTCGGGCTGGCGCGCGAGGCGGCGGGCAGCGCCGTCTACGTGCTGGGCGCCGTGGGCCCGCTGGGCATCCGGCTCGAGCCCTGGGGGCCGACCAGCGCCGAGGAGGCGCGGGCGCACTTCCGCCGGCAGATGGGCGCGCTGCTGGAGGCCGGCGTGGACGGCCTGCTGCTCGAGACCTTCGGCGACCTCACCGAGGCCCACGCCGCCATGGAGGCGGCGCGCGCGCTGCGGCCCGACGTGCCCCTGCTGGTGCAGATGACGGTGGACCGCGAGGGCTCGGGCATGTACGGCACGCCGCCCGAGGTCTTCGGGCCCAAGCTCGAAGCCTGGGGCGCCGACGCGATCGGGGTGAACTGCTCGGTGGGCGCGCACGCCATGCTCGGCGTGCTCGAGCGCCTGCGCAAGGTGACCCAGAAGCCCCTCACCGTGCAGCCCAACGCGGGCCCGCCGCGGCACGTGGACGGGCGCACGCTCTACCTCTGCACGCCCGACTACCTGGAGAAGTTCGCGCGGCGCTTCCTCGAGGCGGGGGCGCGGCTGCTGGGCGGCTGCTGCGGCACGACGCCCGACCACATCCGTGCCCTGGCCAAGGCGGTCAAGCG
>CAZPOZ010000019.1:0-14822 GCA_964588235.1 uncultured Planctomycetales bacterium | reverse complement strand
CGCAACTGCACATCGGAAGGGAGGACCTGGTCGCGGCGGCACGCGAGCGGCTGCGCGCGGCGACGACGGGCACGTTCTGGCTGGCCGGCGGGCCGGGGGCGGGCAAGAGCACGTTCGTCGCGCGCGTCGTGGACGATCCCGCCTTCCTGGAGGCCGCCGACCGCCTCGTCGTGGTGCACCGGTTCCGACGAGGCGACGCGCGGGCCTCCCTGGCGTCGTTCCTCTACGGCGCGGTGGATCAGCTGGCGGAGTGGCTTCCCCGGCTGCTCCCGAAGGCCCGGCGCGAGGGGGCCAAGACGCGGCCCGGGCGCCCCGAAGGACCGAGCGACCTGCCGGCCCTGCGCGACCGGCTGCGAGAGCTCCTGGCGCTGGTGAGGGAGGCCCGCGCCCACGCGGGAGCCGCCGCGGGAAGCGCCGCGGCCCGCGTGCTGTTCGTGCTGGACGGCTTGGACGAGATCGCCGCGTCCGAGCCTGGCATCCTCGACCTCCCCGTCACCTTCGCGGCCCCGGGCGTGGTGTGGCTATGCGTCGGTCGGGACGAGGGCGAGGTGAGCGCGCGCCTGGGGGAGGCCGCATGCCTCCTCCAGACCCCGGGCGGAGAGGGGCTGCGGCGCCTCCCGGGGCTCTCGCGGGACGACGTGCGCGCGATCCTCTACGATGGGCTCACGCCCGAGCTGCGCGAGGCTCTCTTCCTGCTGGACCAGCAGGGCCCGACCGGCGCGCAGAACCCGGTCGTGGAGCGCTTGTGCTCGCTCCCCGACGGGCACGCCCAGTACCTGCGCCTGCTCGTGGACGACCTGCGACGGGGACGGATCACGCCCGAGGCGTTCGCCCGCGATCCTGCGCCCCCCAGCCTGAGCGCGTACTACGCCGACGTGTGGCGCGGCTACGGCTTCGGGGAGGACGGCGCCCTGCAGCAGCAGGCCCTGGCGCTGCTCACGCAGTCCGGCGCCCCCCTGTCGCAACCGGAGCTGAGCGCGCTCCTGGGCTTCAGCGCTGGTCGGGAGCTGACCGGCGGGCAGCAGGCGCGCGTCGGCGCCGTGCTGGAGGCCTGCGACAGCCTGTTCGCCTGCTTGCCGGCCGCCGACGGCACCATCGGCCGACGCTTCGAGCACGAGAGCGCCCGCGCGCACTGGGCCCGGTCCCACGAGGTGCTCGCCGGTCAGGCGGCGGCGTTGCTGGTGAGGGCTTCCGAGGCGCCCGGCGACCCGCTCCTCGGCGCGGCGCGGAACCACCTGGCCGAGCACGGCGCGGCCTACCTGCTCGCGGCAGGGCGTCCGGCTGCGGCGCTCAGGCTCCTGGCGAGCCTCCCGTTGCTGCTGGACCGTCTGGAGCGCGCCCCTGCCAGCCTGGTCGTGGCCGAGACGCTGGAGCGCATGCGGCAGGCGCAGTCGGCGGGAGCCGACGATGCCGACGGAGCCGTGGCGTTCCTGGCCGAGGTCTCCCAGGGAGTGGCCCTGGGCGGCGCGCCCGTGCTCCTCGCGGCGGCCCTGCGCGAGGGGTCGGAGCGCGCGATCGGGCGGGACGCACGAGCGTGGGTGGAGGCACGGGAGGCCGGAGGCCAGCCGCCGGCGTTCCTCGAGCCCCTGGCCCCCGCTGGGCCTCGTCGCCGCCTCGTGCGGTGGACGGTACACACGCCGGGGGGCTACCTGACCGACTGGGTTGCTTCGGCGGGCGACGCAACCGGCAACGCCGCAGGAGAGGTCGTCCTGATCTCGGCCGGGGATCGCGTGCAGGCCGTCGAGGCTGCGACCGGGCGCCCTTGCGGTGCGACGCAGCCGGTCGGACGCGCTGGGCGCCTCGTCCGCTGGCCCGGCCAGGGGCACCTCGCCCTTGCGGGGTCCCGCCTGTTTCGGTTGCGCTGGACGCTCCCGGAGGGGGCCGACTGGACGCTCGCGCACGACGCATCGCGCCCCGACATCGAGTTCCTCGACGTGCTGGTCACCCCCGCCCCGCACGACGCCCCCACGGAGGCCGTGCTCCTCTGGCGAGATGGCGTTGCATCCGTGCGCGCGGGCAGGCTGCGGTTCGACCCCGACGGCGCGGGCGAGCGCGGCGAGCTCGCCGCCGGGCCCCCGTTTCGGTGGGTGGATGGCCTCGTTCTGAATGCGCACCTCATCGACGAGGGCCGCGCGGCCATCACGGACGCCGGCCGCCCCCTCCTCCACGACGCCCTGCGCGGTCGCCGGATGGGCGAGGTGCCCCATCGAACCCTCGGCGGAGCGCTGGGGTTCCTCGGCGGAGGCCGACTCCGGCGAGCGCTGCTGGGACTCGCTCTCCCCTTCGCGGTCGCATTCCTCGCGCTCGCGCCAGGCAGGCCGCTCCTCGAGCCGGAGTACTCGTTGGCTGGTCGGCTGCTCTTCGTCGCCCTGGTCGCGGGCGGGGTGCTCGGCGCCCTCTACGGTGGCCTCCCCCACCGGCTGGCGACCGCGCTGCTCGGGCGGGTGTACTCGGCGTGCGCCGCCGTCCCGGGTCGGGACGGACGGTCCGTGTGGACGTCGGACGGGGCGGGCTACGTCCGTTGGTCCCTGCCCCGCTGCGGCTGGTGGCCCTTCCGACCCGCGCGCATGGCGATCCTCGAGCGCCGAGATGGAGTCCCCGCGCCGAGTCGAACCGTGCTCGTCGAGACCGCCCTCGGGGGCTTGGTCGGCTACCGCTGGGAACCGACCGGAGGCTACGTGTTGGAGCACGCCGCCGGGGGCGGGGCGCCGTGCGAAGACGTTCTCCAGTTGATGCAGGAGCCAAGGTGGCCGGTCGAGGTGGCCGGCGGACGCGCCCTCGCGCTTGCCGGCATCGGCTCGTACACCGTGACCTGCGTGGATCTGCCCGCCGGCTCGAGCACCCCGCCGGACCCGGTCCGGGCACGGGTCGTGCGCCTGCTGGCGGTGTCGCAACTCAACGCGTTCGCGCTGCTTCGGACCGATGGCACGCTCGAGCTTGCGGACGCGCGCTCGGGGCGAATCCTGGGAGCCGTGGCCCTGTTTCGGCCAAACTGGAGGCCGCGCGAGGGAGCCGGGGCTGGCGAAGAAGGTCTCTTCGGTCGAGAGTTGCGCGAGGGCGGCATCTCCCAGCGTGTGCTCTCCAACGCAGTCCTGCTCGACGAGCAGGACTCGGCTCTACGGCTCTGGATCCGCAGTCACCGCTGGATCTGGCAGTCCTGCTCGCTGCGCGAGCTGCACGCAGGCCGCACGCGCGTCAAGCCCTGGCTGTTCCCAGGGCGTGCGCGCCTCTCCCTCCTGCGCGCCCTGCTTCCTCCGGCCCCGATCGAGCTGCGTTCGCTTGGATCGCACGGCCGCTTCGAAGGCCGCCTGTGGCGGGACGGAGCGTTGCTCAGGCCGATGCGCGCGCCCTGGGACGACCCCAGCCATTGGAGGCTGCGCTGGCGGGCCGATCCCCTGCGTCCGGGCCATGAGTACCGCACGGGGGGGAGCCCCCCCCTGAGCAGCGACCCCCTGGTCCACGGACTCCAGGGGAGTCTGCAGCCCCTGCCGCCCGCCGCCGACGCCCCCAGCGGGGGCGAGCCGTGCGAGCGGTCCTTCGAGGTCTCGGACGACGGAGAGTGGGTGGCGGAGTGCGTCGAACGCGGTCCCGTCCTCCTGCGCAGCGGACGGACGCACGAGGTGGTGCGGGTGCTGGAGGCGCAGGGCCCGCTGGCCGAGCTCTCGTTCTCGCCCCGCGGCCGCTTCCTGCTCACCGTGAACCGTCACGAGCCGCTCGTGGCGCGGGTCTGGGAAGTCGCCAGCGGACGCCTCGTGACCACCTGGGCCGACCGGACGGAGATCGTGCTGAGCGATTGGTTGGGCGACACGGTGGGCCTGGTCACACGCGAGGGGCTGCACCTGCTGCGTCTGCGTGGCGCCTGACGCTGGCCGGTCGGCGCGGCCACCCGCCGCCGTGCGCCCCTACGTCCGCCAACCGCGCAGCAGTCCGAGCAGCCCGCCCAGGCCGGGCGCCAGGCGCAGCAGCAGCACGCAGGCCACGATCAGCACCAGCAGCGCCACCGCCGGCGTCCACAGGCGCGTCACCAGCCCCGGAGGATCCGCGTCGAAGCCGTGCCCCTCCGGAGCCGCCTCCCCCGAGCCCGGATCCGCCAGCACCACCTCGCGCTGGGCGTCGAGCACGCCCTTGGCCTCGGGACGCCAGCGCGCGTCCTTGCGCACCAGCTCGCCCGCGTCGCGCTCGAGGCGCAGCTCGGCGATCAGGTCGCGCCCCAAGACCCGCACGCTCACGACCTCCCCGATCGGATGCCCCCTCCAGCGCACCGGTGCGCCCGCCTCGAGCCCCGTGGCGTCCGTCAACCGAACGTGGTAGGTGCGCCCGCCCCGGAACAGGCAGCCGCCGACGCTCACCCCGAGCCACACCAGCGCGCACAGCCCGAGCCCGAGGAGGCCCAGCGCCGCCCCGCGCGAAGGCCCCGAGGGCGTGCCCGCCGCCTCGAAGGCCTCCGTCCAGGGATCGCCCGAGGCGGCCCCCGACCCCGGCTCCGAGCCCGACCCCCCGGCGGGCCCGAGACCCGGAGGGTGGTCGTGGTCGGAGTCGGGGCCGGGGTCGGGTCCCGCGTGCGGCGGCGGTACGTCGTCGTGGCTCATCGCCCGGGCATCGTACCCGCGGCCCGGAGCGCCCCCGATCGCCTGCGATCAACGGTAGTGGGTGCGTTCGCGATCCTGACGCCGAACGGGGGCACGCCGACGCGCTGGAGGGCCCTCCTCCTGGGCGCCCCGCAAGCGGGGCGCCGTGGAAGGCCCGCAGCGGCGAGGCCGCCCCCGCCGCCGCATGCGGAGGCGCTGGCACGCGCCGGCCTACGCAACGAGCCGGTGCGGGCCTGAGCGCCCCCAGCCCAGCGCGTCGCCCGCCCTGGGCGGGAGCCGATCAACCCACCACCCGATCAACCCACCACGACGGGCACCAGCCGGAGCAGCCGCGACCGCAGCTCGGCGGGGATCTCCCCCACCTGCACCGCGCCCGACGTGCCGGGCTCGCACCACAGATGCGCCCGGCCGCCGATCGGGACCAGCTGCCCGTCGCCCAGCGCGCGGTCGGCCAGCGCCGGCACCGCAACGCCCAGGTGGAACCCGCCCGCGCGCAGCTCGGCCACGGCCAGGTGCGCCGGGACGCCCGCCGCCCGCAGGAGCGCGCAGGCCAGCAGCGCCCGGTCCGTGGCGTCGCCCTGGCGCGTCGCCAACGTCTCCAGCGGGAAGGCCGTGTGCGACTCGGCGTTGTGCGCCTCCCGATCGCTGGCCGACGCGATCCCGTCGCGCACGAACGCCAGCACGTACGCCACGAGGTCGAGGTACGAGAGCCGCGCCTCGTCGGCCCTGGCCCTCAGGGCGCGACCCGCGCGCACCACCTCGGGCGTCAGCCCCTCGCTCACGACCGTGGCCAGCGCCCCGTAGCCGGCCTTGCCCCCCACCTCGGGGTGCGGCGCACGCCGCGCCGCCTCCACCCTCGAGGCGCGCAGCACCACGGTCAGCCCGTGCATCGAAGCCTCGTCGGTGCCGTCGCTGCCGTCGGCCGAGAACCGCCACTGGAGGCTGTGCACCCGCCGCTCGGCCGGCGGCACGTCGGCCTCCGCCTCCGTCACCTCCACCCGGGGCGTGGCCGGGTCGCGCGGGTCGCCCGGCCGCGGCGTGGGCGGCGGCGAGCGCGCCGGGCGCGGCGACGCGCCCGAGAACGCCGCCCCCAGGCAGAGCGCCACGTAGCCGAGCCGCCAGGCGTCGGCGACCCCGTGGAGCGCGGCCACGCCGAGCGCCACCCAGGTGGCCGCCACCAGCGCCCCGAGCGGCAGCTGGCCCCGCAGCGTGCCCGTCTCGCCCGGGTCGTCCTCGTGCGGCGGAGCGTCGTCGGGCAGGCGCTCGGCCAGCAGCCCCACCACGAACCGCCCGCCGAAGAACGACCCCAGGAACAGCAGCAGCCAGGCCGCCGGGGTGGCGACCGGGGCCGGGAGCGGCAACAGCCCGCCGAGCAGCCCGACGGCCGGGCCGCCCAGCGGCAGCACGCCGAACAGCAGCAGCGCGGCCACGGCCGGCACGAGGTTCACGCGCCCTCCCTGCCGCCCGGGCCCGCGGGGCCGGCGGGCCCCCCGAGGCCCGCGCCGGACGCCGCCGCCTGGTCGGCCGTCCCCAGCTCGACCACGCTCACGCACGCGAGCAGCCGCGCATCGGCGCCCACGCGCTCGTGGTCGGCCCCCGGGTAGGCCACGTGCCGCAGGTCGGCCGGTCGCACCACGACGTGCCGCCGATGGCCGTCGGCCAGCCGCGCCCGCTCGACCGCGGGCCCGCGCACGAAGTAGCGGCCCTCCGGCGGCAGCAGGTGCTCCACGGCCGCCGCCTGACGGTCGGGGCTGCCCCAGGCGCCGTCGGGCGAGACGTGCTGCCAGAGACCGTCCTCCGTGCGCAGGCGCAGCGCCGCCAACCGCTCGCCGAAGAGCCGCGCCGCCGCGGCCAGGGGCTCGGCCGAGCCCGGCTCGCGCAGGAGCCTGCGCGTGCGGGCCGCCAACCGGCGCGCGAGCGCCTGCTGGAGCGCCGGCGTCGCGCCGGCCTCCCGCCCCAGGACGTGCGTGTAGTGGGGCTCCAGGCTCCGCACGTCGGGGAGCTCGAGCAGCGGCCCGGGGGCCGGGGGGGCGGGCGCCACCGTGGCGAACCGCTCCGGATCGAGGACCGCGCGGGCCTCGGCCAGCTGGCGGCGCGCCTGCTCGCACGCGCCCAGCACGGCGTCGCGCAGCGCGTGGAAGGCGGCCTGCAGGCGCACCAGCACGTCGTCCTGGGCGCGCTCGGACACGTGGGCCAGGGCGCGGTCGCGCGCCCGCTGCGCTCCGGCCCGGCCGGCAAGGAACAGGCCCACGCCGGCCCCCAGGGTGGCCAGGAGCAGCGCGATCGGCGCGAGCCAGCCGAGCGCGGGCGCGCCCCCCGTGTGCACGACGGCGAGCGCCAGCAGCAGGCCTTGGGCCAGCACCAGGGCCCCCGTGCGCAGGACCAGGCCCGGCGTGTGCGGCAGGCCCTCGAGCGCGCGCTCCACACGGTCGAGATCCTGCTCCAGGCTCGTCGTGGGCCGCCGCTCGAGCACCACGCCCAGCTCGAGCCGGGCGCGCTCCTCGATGCGGTCGATCCACTCCTGGGCGTGACGCGCGCCCCCGCGGGCCACGAAGGCGCGGGCCAGGAGGTCGGTGACGCGCCGGCGGCAGGCCTCGACCTGCTCCTCGAGCCGCCGCCCGACCTGGTTCAGCCAGCGGGGCAGGCGCCCGCGGCGCACCACGAAGTCCAGGTCGTGGATCGCGCCCACCCAGGCGCGGCGCGGCAGGCCATCGAGCGCGATGCCGTCGAACAGCGCGCCCACGTCCATGCCGGCCGAGTCGTCGGCCAGGCGCAGCACGGGGCCGGGACCCGGGTCGGTGGCGCGCGCACCCGAGCGCAGCAGGCGCGGCTGCCCGGCGCCTCCCCGCGGCCAGAGGGCCTCCAGCACGGCCTGCCCCGCCGGAGGTTCGGTGGCCGACTCGGGCCGCGCGCGCACCTCGGCGAAGGGACCGGCTTCGAGCAGCTCGCGCGCCAGGCGCCGCCCGTAGCCCTCGCCGAGCCGCCCCGGGGCGTAGCGCAGCGCCCGCGCGCCGAACCCGGCCAGCGTCACGCGCGAGGCCGGCGCGAGCCCCTCGCTGAGCGGCCTGAGGTCGCCGGGGCCGAAGAGCACGAGGTCGGTGGCCAGCGCCGCCGCCACGCCCTGCGCCAAGGCCTCGCGCGTGAGCGGCCGTCCGTCGTCGCGGGCGCCCCCGGCCAGCAGCACGCGCAGCGGGCGGGGGCCGCAGGGCCCGAGCGCCGTGAGCCAGCCGCGCACGACCTCGGGCGCAAGCGCGGGGCCCGAGAAGCGTCCCTGGGCGTCGAGCAGCACGACCAAGAGGCCCTGGGCGCGGGAGGGGGCGTCGCGCCAGGCACGGGCCAGCGCGGCCGGGGCTTCGAGCACGGGAGCGGCTTCGAGCACGACGACCGCCTGGAGGCCGTGGAGCACGGGCGCCACCCGCCACGCCGGGTCGAGCCGCCCCCAGCGGGCGCCCTCGTCCACCTGCGCGAGCGCGGCGAGCCAGGGGCCGAGCGCCCCGAGCCCGCCGTCCAGGGCCTCCAGCCCCAAAGCCCCCACCAGCCGCTCGTCCAGGTCCACCAGGATCGCGCGCAGCGTCTCGGCCGTCGCGCGGCAGGCGGGGCTCTGACCGTCGTAGGCCAACGCGGCCATCGGCAGCCAGCCCTCGGGCCGGTCCACCCCCCGGACGACGTCCTGTTCGAGCCCCCGCGGCGCCATGGCGGCCGGCCGGACCGGCTACGCCCGGCCCTGGCGCAGCTCCTCCGCCTCGCGCCGGAGCAGTTGAGCCGAGCGCACGTAGGTCTCGTGCAGGGGATCCTTGGGCGTCGCGCGCTGCTCGAGCGACCGGGCGTAGCCCTCGAGCTGGTCGGCCACGTCGGCGTCGGAGGCGGCCTGGCGCAGGGCGCTGAAGGCCTCCTCGACGAGCAGGGACAGCTTCTCCTCGTGCTCGAACTTCTTGAGCGCGGCGGCGTAGCCGGACTGCTTGCCCGTGAGCAGGCGGGCCGGGTCCAGGCGCTTGCGGTCGTCGAAGGCCAGCGCCCCCGACTCGAGCCAGCGGGCCACCGGCCCCTCGGCACGCTGCAGGCGGCCCTTCTGGTCGAAGGCCAGGCCCTCCCAGTGCGAGCCGTGGGCCAGGCGGTGCCCGGGCAGGCTGGGATCGGCGTCCAGGTTCCAGTAGTAGTGGCTCGCCCGGCGGGCGACGAAGCCGTAGGCCAGGGCGAGCGCGAACAGGCGCTCGTGGCGGCCGGCCTCCTCGAGCGGCTCGGCGGCGGGCAGGCCGGCGACGACGCTCCCGGGGAGCACGTGGAGCGGGTCGTTCTCGTCCTTCATCCAGCGCTCGTAGGCCACCTTCCACTGCTGGAAGTCGGGCAGGTAGTGCGGCAGACCGCCGTGCGTGCGCCGCACGGCGTAGAGCCGGTGCGGGTCGGAGGTGCGCACGAGCTGACCCTCCGCCTGGTAGCGGGAGTCGGCGTTGAGGCGGGCCTTGGCCTTCTCCACGTGATCGGAGAGCACGCTCTCGGTCCGGGAGCCCAGCACCTGAGGCGCGCCGAGCACGAGGTAGTCGGAGAACGACAGGTCGGCGTGCCCGGTCTGGGCCTGCCACAAGGGCCGGCAGGCGGCCAGGGCCTCCTCGACGCGCGCCGCGGCCTGGCGCGCGCGCTCGCCGCCGCCGCGCAGCTCCTTCTCGAGCAGCTCGGCCACGTTGCGCTTGCGCACCTCGGGCACGTACGTGCCCAGCACGCGCCGGAGGGCCGCCCGGGCGAAGGCCTTGCGCTCGAGCTCGCCGGCCGGGCCGTCGTCGGGCGCTGCGAGCAGCTCGAGGGCGGGCGCCAGGTCGGCGCCGGAGATGGGCACCGAGGCGTAGACGTCCTCGAAGAACTCGGGCGTGGTGGCGTCGATCTCGGCCTGCGAGTCGGACCAGAGCGCGCCCCGAGCCGGCAGGCAGGCGCGGTAGCGCGTCTCGAGGTCCTTGCGCAGGATGCGCAGCTGCTGCAGGGTGCCGTCGTCGAGCTTGGCGGCCCGGTCGGCCGCCGCGCGCCCCAGGCGGCCCAGCACGGAGGCGGCCACCTGCTTCACCTCGGCGTCCACCTGCTCGGTCATCAGGTTGCGGTGCAGCGCCAGCAGCCGGGACTGGAGCGCGGCGTCGCTGCCGAACTGGCCGAAGTAGCCGCTCAGGCTCTTGAGGGGCGCCACGCCGTCGCGCGCGGCCAGCCCCGCCGCCTGACCGTGGCGCGCCGCCTCGCGCTCGAGCTCGGCCCGCGACTCCTCGCAGATCGAGGCCAGGTGCGCGAGCACGTCGCGCGCGTGCAGCGCGCTGCGCCTCATCCACGCCGGCTGACCCGCGTCGAGCGCGCCGAGCGCGTCCTTGAGGGCCGCGTCGCCCTTCTGCGCGAGCAGGTGCTTGATGCGGGGCAGGTCGCTCGACGTCCAGCGTGAGGTGATCCCGCGGAACTCGGCCAGGAAGACCTTGTCCTTGAGCGCGGCACCCGCCGCCGGCAGGGCCTTGCTGAGGTAGCCCTCGGTCCCGGGGAAGGCCGAGGTGCGCAGGCGGGAGACCAGCAGATCCTTGCTGCGTTCCTCGAGCTTGGCCTCCTCGAGCCAGCGGCCGGCGTCGTCCGGCACCGTCGTACGGCCCGCCGTGGCCGGCCCGGCCTTGGACGTCGCGCCCGCGGCGCCGGCCGCCGGGGCGGCCGCCTTGCCCGCCTCGGGGGCGTCCTTCAGGACGGCGTCCACGTACTCGAAGAGCCGGCGGTAGGCGCAGTAGCGCACGAGGCGACGGAAGGGGATGCCCACCGCCGAGGCGCTGATCGTGCTGTAGATGCGGTTGCGGCGGGCGAAGGGGTCCACGCCGGCGCCCTGCCGGATGCGGTCGTTGGCCTCGCCCGTCGCCAGCCGGTCGCCCACCGTGAGCGCGATCTCGGCCGTGAGGTACAGGGCCAGGGTGTCGTAGACCGCCGGCGCGTCCACGAGGTCCACCCCGGCGGCGTCCCGCCGGCCGGCGACGTAGACCGTGTCGATCAGCTTGGCGGGGGCGGGCAAGGGCTGGGGTCCGGCGCCGGCCAGGCGGAAGCCCTCCCGGTGGGCCTGCTCGGTCTGGAAGAAGTCGAGCTCGCGCAGCACCGCGTACGTGTTGGCCGCCACCTTGGCCCGCTGGTCGGTCTTGCCCTTGAGCCGGAGGTCGTAGACGTCGGGCAGCGTGAGCAGCGCGTTCAGCTCGAACTGCCCGGTGCGCCTGAGGCGCTCGCGCAGCACGGCGGCCACGTCGATCAGGCACGAGCTGCCCGTGCCGCCGCACAGGCTGGAGACGATCATGACGTAGTTCTTGCGCCGGACGTCGACGCTCTCCGCCCCCCGCTGCAGGCGCTCCTCCAGCGCGCGCCAGCGCGCGTTGAGCGCGCTGAGCGCCTTGCGGACCAGCTCGTCGAAGGCCTCCCGGCACAGGTGGAACCCCAGCAGGCCCAGGGGGCGGATCTGGCCCGCCCCCTCGAGCGGGCTCTCGGCCTGCTGCAGCAGGAACCCGGCCAGGTCCTTGCGGTCGAGGTCGAAGCGCTGCTTGAGGTCGGGGTGGCGGTTGGGCGCCCGCAGCACGTCGGCGGCCCGGTCGCGGGGCAGGAGCAGGAACTCGTCCTCCTCGAAGCCCGGCAGCTCGTCGCTGGGCTGCCGCGTGCCCGCGTCCATGTCCAGGACGAGGAAGCGGTAGGCGTCGTAGAGGCCCAGCGCGGTCGTGCGCGCCTTCACGCGGCGCAGCACCTCGGCCCCGGTGCCCCCCAGCCCCACCAGCAGCACGGGGAACACGCTGCGCACGTCGCCGGGGGGCTGCTCGGCCAGCAGCTCCTCGATGAGGGCGTCCTCGAGGCCGCTGGCCGGGGACGTGCGGGACTCGGACGAGGTGCGGGGCATGGGCGCGGGTCCTCCGGGACGTCGTGAGGGGTCGGGGCGCCCGCGGCGGGCGCCGGGGCGGAAGCGGGAGCCGGGGGGGGGGCTGTCTACTGGGGTCGGAAGAGCAGGTCGAGGCCGGCCAGACGCGCGGGCTCCACGGGGTCGAGCGGCGCGCTGCCTGCCGGGCCGTCGGAACCTTCGAGGCGCGCCTCGAAGGTCTGCCCGCCGGCCTCCGACACCTGAACGCGCACGACCAGCGTGGCCGCGAGCAACGGATCGGTCTCGGGGAGGGCGAAGGCGCTGAGCGCCTCCCGCAGGGGCACGCGGGCCTCGCCGCTCGAGCGCGCGACCGCGACGTCGGCGAAGGGGTGCTCGTCGTGGCTGGCCGGCCGAAGCTGCAGCGTGCCGGCGAACCGCTGCCGGCCGCGCAGCCACGCGGCGGCCCGCCCGCGGCGGATCATCAGCGCGAGGCCGGCCAGCAGCAGGGCGCCCAGGGGCAGGACCCACACCCGATGGCGCTCGAACCACCCCGGGGGCGGCTCGACGGTGAGGGTGCGGCGCCGGCTCGACGAGGGCAGCCCCGGGGGGCCCTCGGCGAGCAGGGTCACCTCGTAGGGGCCGGCGCCCTCGTAGACGTGGCGGACATCGGCCGTCCCCTCCTCGACCCGAGGGGGCGACCCGTCGCCGAACGACCAGGTGAAGCGGCGCGCGCTGCCGCTGCTGCGGTTGCGGAAGGTGACCTCGAGAGGCGCGCGGCCGGACTCGGGCTCGGCGCTGAACTCGGCCGCAGGCGGGGTCTCGCCCGAGCGGACCGTGAGGCGGCGCGTGGCGGCGTGCGAGCCGCCCGGGCCCGTGACGGTGAGCGTGACCTCGACCTCGCCCTCGGCGGCGAAGGTGCGCCGCAGGGTGCGCGCCTCGGGCCCCGCGTCCAGGCGGTAGTCCACGCGCGTCTCGGGCGACCCGTCGCTCAGGCGCCAGGTGGCGGTGTCCACCAGGCCCTGCGAGACGTCGCTGAGCAGGGCCTCCTCGCCCACGCGCACGGTGGCGGGGGCGGCGAGCGCGGCCACGGGCGCGGGCGGCGCGGCGACCACGAGGGTGCGCTCGGCGCGGCTCTCGCCCCCCGGACCGCGGGCCGTGAGCGCGATCGTGAAGGTGCCGGGCGCGCGGTAGACGTGCTCGACCTCGACCAGGTCGCCCGCGCCCTCGCCGTCGCCGAAGGCCCAGGCTCGCCCGTCCACGACGCCCCGGGAGGCGTCGAAGCAGCGCACGCTCTCGCCCACCAGGGCGCGCTCGGGCGCGTGGAAGGCAGCCCGGGGGGCCTCGGGCCCCTTCACGACGATGGGCCCCACCTCGGCGCTCTCCCGCTCGCCGGAGAGCCCCCGCACGGTGAGCCTGGCCGTGTAGGAGCCCGGGCCGGCGTAGACGTGGGCGGGGTTGGCCTCGTGGCTGGTGGCGCCGTCGCCGAACGCCCACTCGTAGGCCTGGATGGCCCCGCTGGACTCGCTGACGAACTGAACCGGGGCGCCGGCGGCCACGTCGAGCGGCGTGGCCTTGGCGCGCGCGCGGACGGGCTCGGGCTCGGCCACGGTGAGGCGGCGCTGGGCGCGGTGGGTGCGGCCCGTGAAGCCCTTGACCTCGAGGGTCACGGCGTAGGTGCCGGCCTTGGCGTAGCGGTGGCGCGGCGCCTTCTCGGCGCTGACCTGGCCGTCGCCGAAGGCCCAGGCATAGGCCGCGACGGCGCCGCGGGAGGCGTCGATGAAGTGGACCTCGTCGCGGGTGGTGGGCCGCAGCGGCTCCCAGTCGATCAGGGCCACCAGGGGCACGAGATCCTCGGCGCGCAGCGCGGGGATCACGGGGATGCCCCCGGCCTCGAGGGTGGAGATCACGCCGAGGTCGAGCTGGAAGCCCATCGGGATCACGTTGGCCTCGACGCCCGAGCGCAGGAGGTCGCGGTAGCGCTCGAGCACGCCGGGCAGGCTCACGCGGGGCTGCTCGTTGTCTTCCCCGTCGGTGTACATGAGCACGCGCACGGTGAGCCCGGGGGCGCGCTCGACGTGCTGTCGGGCGCGGGCGAGCACCCGGTCGAGGCTGCTCCAGGCGAAGGTGGCGCGCCCCTTGGCCTCCAGCCCCTGGAAGTAGGCGCGCAGCTGGGCCCGCTCCGCCTCGCTGGTGAGCACGAGGGTGGGCCCGGGGCTGAGCCCGTCGCTGAAGGTGAAGACGTGGACCGCGGTCTCGTAGGGCAGGTGCGAGAGGAACTCGCCCAGGCGCTGGCGGGCCTCCTCGAGCTTGGTGCGCTGCCAGCCCTGGGGCGTGGAGTTCATGCTCGAGCTGAGGTCGAGCAGCACGTAGAAGGCCTGGGGGCGGTCGTCGTCGGCCCAGGCGCGGGGGGCGGGGACGGCCCAACCGAGGGCGAGCGCCAGCACGAGCGCCGCAGAGGCCAGGCGGGACGGTCGGAGACGGCGTTCGGGGGTCGGCCTGCCGCGCACGGGACGGGGGTCTCCTCGGGCGGGAGCACCCCCGGCCGCCCCGGAACCGCCCGGCCCCGGGAGGGGCATCCGCCCGGGGGAGGGTAGTGGAGACGGGCCGGCGAGACAACCCCCTGGACCGGGCGGTCGTGGGCTCGTTTCCTCCTGCCCGGGGCGCGCGACACGCTGGGGGGTCGGCCGCGGGCAACGGGCTTGGCGGGGCGCAGCCGAGCGCGTCCCACGCACGGCGCGGGCGGCCGCGGCTATGGTCAAGGCGTGAGCGCCGACGAACAGGGCCCCCAGTGCCCGCGCTGCCAGGCTCCGCTCCAGGCGGCGGGAGCGGGCTGGGCCTGCGGGCCCTGCGGGGTGGAGCAGGCGGCGCTGGGGTGGGCAGGCGAGTGGGATCGGCGGATCGAGAGCCTCGATGAGCGGGACGAGTCGCCGGAGGGGCTGGCGCGCAGGATCAGCGTGCTGAGTCAGGTGATCGCCGTGTTGCGCTCGCGCGCACTCGGCGACGAGACGGAGACCCACACGCTTGCCCAGGCGTTCGCCCATCGGGGAACGGCGCGGAGCAAGCTTGGCGACGCCAACTCGCTTGACGGGGCGCTGCGGGACGCCGATGCGGCGATCCTGCACTGGAAGTGCATCCAGCACGCCGACCGGCCCGAGTGGGCCCGTGACCTCGCCGCCGCCCACGGCAACCGCGGCAACGCGCTCCAGAAGGTGGGCGACTCCGCCTCCCTCCAGCACGCCGTTCAGGCCTTCGACGCGGCGATTCGGCTGTTCGAGTCCATCCAACGTGCCGACCGCCCCGACTGGGCCAACGACCTCGCCGTCGCGCACGGCAACCGCGGCACCGCGCTCCAGACGCGGGGAGACTCCGCCGCCCTCCAGCACGCCGTTCAGGCCTAC
>CAZPOZ010000018.1:0-14862 GCA_964588235.1 uncultured Planctomycetales bacterium | reverse complement strand
CGCGAGGAGGAGGAAGCGGCCTGAGCGCCCGGCTCCAGCGCGCCGCGCGCGCCTCCCCTTGCCTATCTTGGTGGCGTTGGCCCTGACCGTGCGCGTGGCCATCGTCAACGACCTGAGCCTGGCCGTGCGCGCGCTCGAGCGCGCGCTCGCCGCCGTGCCCGGGACCACCGTGGCCTGGACGGCTTCCGACGGCGCCCAGGCCGTGGAGCGCTGCCGGCAGGACCGCCCCGACCTCGTGCTGCTCGACCTGATGATGCCCGTGATGGACGGCGTGGAGGCCACGCGCCGGATCATGCAGGCCACGCCCTGCCCCATCCTGGTGGTGACGGCGACGGTGGAGGGGCACGTCGAGCGCGTCTACAACGCCCTGGGCGCCGGCGCGCTGGACGCGGTGGAGGGCCCGGTGCTGAGCGCCGACGGCTCGCTCGCCGGCGCGCAGCCCGTCGTGCGCAAGCTGCGCACGCTCCTGCGCCTGGGGACGGTGGCGGGGCCGGCGGCGCCGCGCCCCCCGGCCCCCCCGGCGGCCGCGCCCCCCGGCCGCGACCTCCCGGGCGCCCCGCTGCTGGCGCTGGGCGCCTCGACGGGCGGGCCGGAGGCCGTCGCGCGCGTGCTGCGCGGCCTGCCCGCCGACCTCAGGCCGCCGACGCTCGTCGTCCAGCACCTGGACGCCGCCTTCGTGCCGGGGCTCGTGGACTGGCTCGCCGCGCAGACCGGGCGGCGGGTGCGCGCGATCACGGCCGGGGAGGCCCCCGAGCCGGGCACCGTGCACGTGGCCTGCAGCAACGACCACCTCGTGCTGGGACCCGACCAGCGCTTCGGCTACCAGGTGGAGCCGGCCGACCTGCCCTACCGGCCCAGCGTGGACGTCTGCTTCCAGAGCCTGGTGGCGGGCTGGCCGGCGGGCGGGGCGGCGGCCCTGCTCACGGGGATGGGCCGGGACGGCGCCGAGGGCCTGCTGGCGCTGCGCCGGGCCGGCTGGCGCACCTTCGCCCAGGACGAGGCCAGCAGCGTGGTCTTCGGCATGCCCCGCGCGGCCCGCGACCTGGGGGCCGCCCAGGAGATGCTGTCCCCCGAGGCGCTGGGGCCGGCGCTCGAGGCCGCGCTCCGCCGCCCCGTCGCCGCCGCACGTCCCTCGGGAGAGCCGCGATGAGCGAGCCGCTGGCCCACGACCCGCTGCCGCCGCTCGACCCGGAGGCGCTGCCCGCGGCCAACCCGGTGAGCGTGCTGCTGGTGGACGACCAGCTGCTGATCGGCGAGGCCGTGCGCCGCATGCTCGCGCCCGAGACCGACGTCCGCTACCGCTCGCTGACGAACCCGGAGGAGGCGCTCTCGGCGGCCAAGGAGTTCCGCCCCACGGTCATCCTCTCCGACCTGGTCATGCCGCAGATGAACGGCCTGGACCTGGTCACGGCCTTCCGCGAGGACGAGGCCACGGCGCGCATCCCGTTGATCGTGCTCTCGTCGATGGAGGAGGCCCGCACGAAGGCCGAGGCCTTCCGCCGGGGCGCCAACGACTACCTCGTGAAGCTGCCCGACCGGCTCGAGCTCGTGGCGCGCATCCGCCACCACAGCGCGGGCTACGTGAGCATGCTGCAGCGCGACGCGGCCTACGAGGCCCTGCGCCAGAGCCAGCAGCTCCTGGCCGACGACCTGGCCCAGGCGGCGCGCTACGTGCAGTCGCTGCTGCCGGAGCCGCAGACGGGGCGGGTGGAGGCGGCCTGGCGCTTCGTGCCCAGCGCGGCGCTGGGCGGCGACGCCTTCGGCTACCACTGGCTCGACGACGAGACCTTCGTGGTCTACCTGCTCGACGTGAGCGGGCACGGGGTGGGGAGCGCGCTGCTCTCGGTCTCGGTGCTGAACACGCTGCGCATGGGCCTGCTGCGCAGGACCGACTTCGCCGACCCGGGCCAGGTGCTGTCGCGGCTGAACGACACCTTCCCGTTGCAGGAGAACGGCGGGAAGTTCTTCACCCTCTGGTACGGGGTCTACCGGCCGGCCCGGCGCGAGCTGCTCTGGGCGGGGGGCGGGCATCCGCCGGCGATGGCCTTCACGCCCGGGGAGAGCCCGCGGCTGCTGGAGTCCACGGGGCCGATCCCGGGCATCTTCCCGGAGCAGGCCTACCCGACGCAGCGCGCCCTGCTGGCGCCGGGGACGCGCCTGCTGATCTTCAGCGACGGCCTCTACGAGCTGCAGCTGCGCGACGGACGCGTGCTGGGGCTGCCCGACCTGCTGACCGAGCTGACCGTGCTGACGAGCATGGACGCCGAGCCGATGGCCACGGCCCTGGCGCGGGCCGAGCGCCTCCAGGGCGGGACGGACTTCGCCGACGACGTCAGCGTCGTCGAGGTGCGCCTCCCCTGACCCTGCGGCCGTCGTCCCGGCTCAGTCGGGCCGCACGAGGTGGGGCGTGATGAAGATCTGCAGGTTGGAGGCGTCGCGCCTCAGGCGCCGCCCCCCGGCCGTGAAGGGGGCGTTGGCCGAGAACAGGAAGCGCAGGAAGGGCACGTCGGCCAGCGTCGGCACCCCCGGCGTCTCCTTCAGGTGCAGCGCGTCGGCGCGCCAGTCGAGCATCGAGAAGGCCGGGATCGTCACCGGGTCGAGCACGTACTGCGTCCCCTCCGCCTGCGTGAACGCGCGCACCTGCACCGTCACCGGGCCCGCGGTCGGGTTGCTCAGGGTGATCACGTTGGCGATGCCGCCGATCAGCGTCGTCTGCGCGTCGGCCACCAGCACCGTGGTGCTCGTGCGCCGCGCCACCGGGCGCACGCGGCCCGCGAAGTCGAAGGTCAGCGGGTCGAAGGAGCGGCCCTGCAGCACGATGCCCCGGCCGATCGACAGGTTCATCGTGAAGCGGCGCAGCCCCCCCGCGGCGAACACGTCGCCGAACAGGTCGGCGAAGGGATGCACCTCCCCCGGCTCCAGGCCCAGCGAGGCGGCCGTCGTCGTGGCGAAGAGCCGCGACGCGCGCGGGCCCAGGGTCACCGTGCGCGGCGTGGTCAGGATCGCGTTGCCCGCGTCGTCGTGGATCGACTGGATCGTGAAGCCGTTGGGCGACGGGTCGTCGGTGCCGTTGGAGACCAGCAGGTCGAAGTCCTCGTAGCCGCCCGAGACGAAGTCGCGCCCGAACACGAAGCCCAGGCTGCCCAGCGAGGAGGGTCCGCCGTCCAGCAGCCGCGGCGTGCCTCCCACGCGGTCGTCCACCGTGTACACGAGGTCGTCGTCCTCCTGCGCGGCCAGCGCGAAGGTGGCCGTCCCCTGCAGCACGGACAGCTGCCCCACGCGGCCCGGGAGCAGGGTGAAGTCGTCCAGCCGCGCGAAGCCGTCGCCGGCGACGTTCACGGCCCGCACGTTCACCGGCGGGCCGCTGGCCGTGCCGAAGACGCACACCGTGAACGTGCGCGCGACCGGGTCACGGTTGAACAGCAGCACCTGGTCGGTCTGCGGGTGGATGGGGATCACCGCCTCGGCGGTCTGCAGCGTCGCCGCCGGGCACAGCTCCTCGTCGGGCCCCGAGCGCTCCGCCCGCAGGTAGGCCTCCACCAGGCCGGTGCCGGGGCCCGGCAGGCCCGTGTTGGGGTCGCGCGTGTCCAGGAGCACCCAGCCCTCGAGCACGCCGGGGGCCGTGTGCACCTCGGCGAAGGCCCGGATCGGCACCGGGGTGGCCGCACCGCCGGGGATGCGCCGCAGGCTTACGGTCACGTCCTGGGCGGAGAGGTTCCTCAGGACCACCGTCTTGAGCGCGCCGTCGTCGAACACGGGCAGGGCCAGCTCGGTGGGGCCCACCGTCGTGCCCAGCCCCGCGGCGCCGTCCTCGCCCCCCGTGCCGCAGGCTCCCACCAGGACGAAGGCGAGCAGGGAGAGGGGCCTGAGGGCCAGGGCCAGGGGGGTGCGGGTCATCGGCAAGGCTCCCGATCGGGTTCGCAGCACGTGCGGGGAAGCCCCTCACTCTAGGGCGCCGCTCCACAGGGTCACGCCGCTCGATCCACCCAAGCCATTCACGACCGATCGGTCTTGTTCTTGGGCGACACCGGTCCCTTGTGTTCGTCTTTTGTTCGTGTATCTTGAGGCCACGAACCGGCTGGCCCCACGACCGTGACCCTCCTCGCCCCCCTCCCGCTTGTCGTTCCGCCCCTCCGCCAAGACCCCACCGGCCAACCCAGCACGGGCAAGCCCAGCCGTGGCCAGCCCAGCAGTAACAAGCCCAGCAGTGGGGAGCAAGTCGCCCAGCGCCCCACCCTGGCGCTGGTCGATCTCGACTCGTTCTACGTCTCGGTCGAACGCCTGAGCGACCCCGGGCTGCTCCACCGGCCGGTGGTGGTGGGCGGGTTGCCGGGCGAGCGTGGGGTGGTGGCCTGCGCCTCCTACGAGGCGCGGGGGCATGGCGTGCGTGCCGCCCTGCCGCTCTCGGAGGCCGCCGCCCTGCTCCCCCGCCGCTGCCCACGCTGCGTGGCGGCCCAGGCGGCCGGCCCCGGCCCCGACGGCCGGCCCTGGGCCGACACGGGCTGCGGCCGCGGCTGCCCCGTGTTCCTGCACGGCGACCACGCGCGCTACCTCGACGCCTCCCGCCGCGTGCTGGCCGTGCTCCAGCGCTTCGCTCCCAAGGTCGAACCCGTCTCCCTCGACGAGGCCTACCTCGACCTCACCGGCTGCGAGCGCCACCATCGCTCCTGGCTCGAGATGGCCGAACGCCTGCGCCGTGCCGTGCTCGAGGAGACCGGCCTGCCGGTGATCGTCGGCGTGGGCGGCACGCGCGCGGTGGCGGCCGTGGCCGCGGCGCTGGCCAAGCCCGGCGGCGTGCTCGTGGTGCGCGCCGGCGAGGAGCGCGCCTTCCTCTCGGCGCTGCCGCTCGAGCACCTGCCCGGGGTGGGGCCGAAGATGCGCGAGCAGCTGTCGCGGTTCCACCTGCTCACGATCGGCGACCTGGCCGCGATGCCCGACGAGCTGCTGGAGGCCACCTTCGGCCGCGTGGGCCCGCTGCTCGCCGCGCGCGCCCGGGGCGAGGAAGACCCCGGCGGCGCGCGCGTGGGCGAGCGCACGCCCAAGAGCCGCTCGATCTCGCGCGAGACCTCCTTCGCCAGCGACACCGACGACCCCCGTGTGGTCGACGCCATGCTCTCCTACCTCGCCCAGCGCGCCACGAAGGCGCTGCGCGACGAGGGCCTGGTGGCGCGCTCCGTGGGCGTACGCCTGCGCTACGCCGACTTCGACACCGTCGAGGCCCGCCAGCGGCTTCCCGAGCCGACCGACCGCGACGCGCCGGTGCTCGAGCAGGTGCGCCGGCTGTGGCGCGTGCGCTGGACGCGCCGCGTGCGCCTCCGGCTCGTGGGCGTGGTGCTGCACGACCTCGTGCCCGCCGCCGAACGGCAGCTCACCTTCGCGCTCCGCGAGGCCCTCGACGGGAGCCCGGCCGTGGGCGAGGGCCCGTTCACCTTCGGGGCGACGACGCCGGGCCGCGGCGCCGCGGCGGACGGCGAGGCGGCGCGCACGCTCGACCGCGCCGTCGATCGCATCCGCGACCGCCACGGCTTCGGCGCCATCGTGCGCGGCGGCGCCATCCACCTGCTCGAGCCCACGGCCGACGGCGCGCAGGGCGCCCCGAGGCGCGCCCGCCGCCGGCCGGGCGACCCGTCACGCGGCCCGGAGCACGGCACGGCGGCGCCCGCCGCCTGGTCGTTCAAGGGCCTGCGCCTGGCCACGCCCGCCTGCTCGCGCTGAGCCGGCGCGGCGACACGCCCCATGCCGGCCGCCCCGTTCACGCACCTGAACGTGCACTCGGGCTTCACGCTCGAAGGCGGCGTGCTGCCGGTGGCCACGCTCGTGGCCCGCGCGGCGGCCGACGGCCACACGCGGCTCGCGCTCACCGACGTGGACGCCTGCTACGGGCTGCCGGCCTTCCAGACGGCCTGCGACGCCGTGGGCGTGACGCCGCTCCACGGGGTCGAGCTCACCCAGCCCGCCTCCGCCGAGCCCGCTCCCTTGGGCGCGGCCCCGCTGCGCGCCGTGGCCCTGGCGCAGGACGCCACCGGCTACCGCAGCCTGTGCCGGCTGGTGACGGCCCGGCACCTCGACCCGCGCTTCGCCCTGGTGGACGCCCTGCGCCAGCACGCCGCGGGCCTGGTGGTGCTCACCCCGAGCGCCTGGCTGCTGCGTCACCTGCACCCCGACCTGCCCGAAGGCGACCTGTACGCCGAGGTGCAGCCCCACGGCCCGCTGCGCGCCGGCACCGAGGCGCGCCGCGCGCTGCTGGAGGCGGCCCGGGAGGCGCGCCGCCCGGTGGTGGGCACGCTGCGCGCCTTCCTCGCCGACCCCGCGCAGCACGGCCTGCACCGCCTGCGGCTCGCCATCGCGCACCTGAAGCGCCTGCGCGAGGTGGCGCCCGGCGAGCCGGGCCGCGACGGGCGCCCGCTCGACCTCGTGAGCCCGCGCGCGCTGCTGCTGCCGCCCGCGCAGGCCGCCGAGGCCTTCCGCGACCTGCCCGAGGCGGCGCGCTCCACGGGGTCGATCGCCGAGCGCGTCGGCTACCGCTTCGAGAAGCCGGCCCGTCCCCGGCTGCCGCCCCTCGACCTCCAGCTGGCGGGCGCCGACCCCGTGGAAGCCGCCGAGGCGGCCTACGGGCGGCTGGCCGCGCTGGCCCTGGAGGGGCTCGCGCTGCGCTACGGGCGCATCCGCGCCGACGCCCTGGCGCGCCTGGAGCGCGAGCTCTCCGTGATCCGCGGCCGCGGCTTCGCCGACTACTTCCTCATCGTGCACGGGCTGGCGTCGTTCGCGCGCGAGCGCGGCATCCCCTGCGTGGGGCGCGGCTCGGCCGCCTCCTCGCTCACGGCCTACGCGCTCAGGCTGACCTCGGTGGATCCGCTGCGCCACGACCTGCCCTTCGAGCGTTTCCTCTCGCCGGCGCGCCGCGACTGCCCCGACATCGACCTCGACCTGGACTGGCGCGGGCGCGACGCCGTGATCGCGCACGCCTACGACGCCTACGGCGCCGACCGCGTGGCGATGATCTCCACGCACGTCACCTTCCAGGGCCGCGCGGCGGTGCGGGAGACGGCGCGCACGCTGAGCCTGCCGCCCGCGCAGGTGGACCGGCTCGTGGCGCACCTGCCCTGGACGATCGCCGCGGCGCTCGACCCCGCGCGGCGCCCGCCCGAGCTGGCCTCCTTCGGGCTCGACCGGCCGCCCTGGCGCAGCGTGCTGGCCGGAGCCGCGGCGTTGGAAGGGCTGCCGCGGCACCTCTCGATCCACGTGGGCGGCATCGTGATCGGCGACGGGCCGTTGGCCGACGGCCTGCCCCTGGAGCGCTCGGCCAAGGGGCTGGTCGTCACGCAGTACGAGATGCACGGCGTGGAGGCCACCGGGCTGGTCAAGATCGACCTGCTGGGCAACCGCGCGCTCGCGGTGGTGGCCGACGTGGTGGCCGAGGTGAACCGCCGCGAGCGCCCCGCCCCGATCGACCTCGACGCGCTCCCCGAGGAGGACGGCCCGGCCGGCGCGCTGCTGTCCTCGGGCGGCACGCTGGGCTGCTTCCAGGTCGAGTCGCCGGGCATGCGCAACCTGGTGGTGCGCCTCTCCTCGCGCACGCAGGCCGACGCCATGGTGGCGCTCTCGCTGATCCGCCCCGGGCCGGCCGGCTCGGGCATGAAGGACGCCTACGTGCTCCGTCGCCGGGGCGAGGAGGCCGTGCCCGCCGTGCACCCGCTGGTCGATCCGCTCTTCGCCGCCACCCACGGCGTGATGCTCTACCAGGAGGACACGCTGCGCGTGGCGGCGGCCGTGGCGGGCTTCGACCTCGGGCAGGCCGACCAGCTGCGCCGCGCGCTGTCGAAGAAGCGCGCCCCCGAGGACCTGCCCGCCATGGAGGCCGCCTTCCGCGCCGGCGCCGCCGCCCGCGGCGTGCCCCCCGCGGTGATCGAACGCGTCTGGACCTCGATCCGCCGCTTCTCGGCCTACGCCTACAACAAGGCCCACGCCGCCACCTACGGGCGCATCGCCTGGCAGATGCTGTGGCTCAAGGCCCGTTGGCCGGCCGAGTTCCTGGCCTCGGTGCTGCGCAACCAGGGCGGCTTCTACCCGCCGCGCGCCTACGTGGAGGAGGCGCGCCGCCTGGGCTGCCGCATCGAGCTGCCCTGCGTGAACCGCTCCGACGTGGGCCCGCTGGGCGCCGCGGGCACGCTCAGGCTCGGGCTCTCGCAGGTGAAGGGCCTGCGGGAGGGCACGGCCGAGGCGCTCGTGCGCGCGCGCGCGGCCCAGGGCCCGTACCTCTCGCCCACCGACCTGCTCCTGCGCACGACGCTGGAGAAGCACGAGACCGAGCGCCTGATCGTGGCCGGGGCGCTGGACGTCTTCGACCGGCCCCGCGGCGAGCTGCTGTGGCACGTGTCGCTGGACTTCGAGCGCTACCTGCGCGCTCGCGGCGAGGTCACCGCCCGCACGGCGCTCTTCGGACCCGCTGCGCTGCTGCCGCCCGCGCGCCACATCCCCGTCCCGCGCGCCTACGCCGCCGAGGAGCTGCTGGCGATGGAGGCCGAGACGCTGGGCCTCACGGCCACCTGCCACCCCTTCGAGCTGATCGCCGACGAGGCCGCCGCCGCGGGCGCCGTGCCCGCCGCCGACCTGGCCCGGCACGTGGGCGGCACCGTGCGCGTGGCCGGCTGGGTGGTGACCGACCGCCGCGTGCGCGTGCGTCCTCGCGGCGCCGCCCCCGGCCCCGACGGCGCCCCGCGCCGCGCCGCCTACATGAAGTTCCTCATGCTGGAGGACCGCAGCGGCACCGTCGAGGTCACGGTCTTCCCGCGCACCTACGCGCACGTGGGCCACCGTCTGGTGGGCGCCGGCCCCTTCCTGGTCACGGGCCGCGTGCGCGACGACCACGGCGCGCTGACGCTGGACGCCCGCGACGTGACGCGCCTGGGGCAGGCCCGCTCCTGAGGTCGGGACCGGACGCGCCCTCGAGCCCAGCGCGTCGCCCGCCCTGGGCGCGAGGAAACGGGCCCACCACCCCCCCGCAGACCCAGGGGAGTGGCGCCCCGGCACGCTGCTATCCTCGCGCCCGACTGGAGCGCGCATGCCTCTCCTCGCCCGGATCCTGAGCCCGCGGGCCGTCGCCGCGATCACCCTGCTGGCCTGCCCGGGCGCGGGCGCTGCCGACGGGGAGGGCCTCTCGGCGGCCGAGCTCGGCCGACGCGCGCGCGCGGCCCTGCCGCCGCCCTCGGAGGCCGCAGCCGTGCGCTTCGGCGGCCTGACCACGCAGGAGGGCGAGCCCTGGGCCCGCGTCGAGCTCGAGCTCACGCCCGTGGAGGCCGCGGCCGGCGCGCCGGCCCGCTGGAGCACGAAGGAGATCCTGCGGGCCCCGGCCGGGAAGGAGCCCTGGACCCTCACCCTGGAGGGCCTGCTCACGGCCGACCTCGAGCTGCTCGAGGGACGGCTGACGCGCGAGGAGGGGGGCGAGGCCACCGTCCTCTCGTGGACGCGGACGCCGACCGGGTACGCCCTCCGCCGCGGGGCGGACGGGCGGACGGCTCCCGGCGAGGCGATCGCCGCGGCCGGCGGGCTGGTCGCGGGCGTGGGCGCGGTGATCGCGCTGGCGCGCTCCCTGTCCGACGAACGCGCCGTCTACGAGTTCCCCGCCCTGGGAGACGACCGCGCCAGCGCCGCCACGGCCCGGCTCGAGGTGCGAGGCCTGGCCCCCTGGGACGAGGACGGCCTCCATCGCCGCGCGCTGCTCGTGCGCTGGACCCTGGGCGCGCAGACCATCGACCTGGCGCTGCACCCCTCCACCCGCGCGCTCCTCGGGTTCCGCCAGGACGCGCTGCTGTGCCTGGCCGACGTGCCCGACGCGCTGCGCCTGAGGCTGCCGGAGTGGTGGGCCGCGGCCCGCGAGCGGCCCACGGCCGAGGTGCCGCTCGTGCGCGAGGCGCCGCTCGACCTGCCGCGCGGCGCCGACGAGCGCGCCGTGGCGTGGGTCCGGGCCGACGGCACGCTCGCGTGGCGGACGGACGCGGCGCAGGCGCCCTGGGAGGAGGCCTCGCTCGCCTCCGGCGCGGCGGCGCCCGAGGAGCGCGCGCGCTGGACGACGTGGGTCCACGCGCTGGCCGACACACGCCGGAGGCTGCTGCTACGGGCCGACGGGGCGACCCCCTGGCGCCTGCTGCGCCCCCTGCTGGCCGCGGCGGCCAGCGCGCCCGCGGCGACCGTGGAGGTGGAAGCCTCCGTGGAACGTCGTCCCGACGAGGCCCCCGAGCGCTTCGGCGCCCTGCCGCTGAGCCCCTACACGCTCGAGCCAGCGGACCCCAGCGAGACGGAGGTGCGGGCGGTGCTCACCTCGGTGGGCACGGGGGCCGCGCGCGAGACCTGGCTCGCCGCAGGCAGCGGACGCGGCCTCGTGCTGCCGCGGCCGGGCGACCGGCGTCGGGCGGCCGTGCTGGGGGCGTTCCTGACCTCGACCCTGCTCCGGCTGCTCGGCCAGGCGGTGGGAAAGGGGCTCGAGGAGGGCGGAGAGCGCAAGCGCGTCGAGCCCCCCTGCTACGTGGACGTGGCCTCCCCGTCCGCCGACGAGGTGCCGCTGGAGGACGTGCTGGCCCTGTACGGGCTGCTGCACGCGATGAACCCGCAGTCGCGGCTCCTGGTGGGGACTCCGCGCTGAGCACGTTCAGGCGCCCGGCACGCGCCGGAACGGCGCCCGGTCGGGAGGACCGTCGGCGAAGCGCAGGGCGAAGCGCCCCGCGGGGCCCAGGGCGAGCACGGCCGAGCAGACCGTGCCCCGCGAGGGCCCGCGCTTGAGGATGCGGTGGTCGCCGGGCAGCGGCGTGAGCCCGTCGGCGGCCAGGCGTTCCAGGCGGCCGAGCGTGGCGTCGAGGGGCTCCTCGGGGCGCGGGGCGCCCTCGCGGGGCACGGGCACCTCGCCGCGGTCGTGGAGGTTCGTCAGCACGTGGACGCCGGCGCCGAGCGCGACGACGTCGCCGGCCCGGGGCTGGCGCGGCGCCGCGGAGCCGGGATGGTGCACGACGTACGCCTCGCGGGCGTCGGCCAGCAGCAGGTTGAAGCCCGCGTAGGGGGTGCTGGCCAGGTGCCGGGCCACGAAGCCGACGGCGGAACGGGCGTCGGGCCGGGCCAGCGCCTGCTCCACGAGCAGCCCGCGGCTGGGGACGCCCACGGGGGGAAGGGCCTCGCGCCGGTTCGTGAGCGCCGCCAGGAGCCCGGAGCGGGTGACGCCGAGCCAGGTGCCGCCCGCGCGCCGATCCCGGGGCGCGAGCACGCGGTGACCCGGCCCCCGCCACGACGGCGGGTCGAAGGGCCGGTCGTAGGCCTCGTCGCGGTTGGCCAGGAGCACCAGCGGCGCGTCGGCCCGCGTGCGGTGGTGCAGGAGCAGGAAGCACATGCTCGTGGCCGCCGGGAGGCCATCAGACGCAGGGCCACCCACTTGGAGGACCTGCCCTCTGGAGTGGGAGACACCCCCTGCGGAACGGCTTGCGGAAGGCCTCTGCAGGCCGTGCCCGAACGACTGGCGCGCGGGGCCGGTAGCGGAAGGCCGATGACGACGACGACGCGCCTGCGGCCCGCGCCCGCTCGGGCAACGGGAGGAGGAAGCGGCCTGGGCGCCCGGCTCCAGCGCGCCGCACGCGCCTCGTGTCGCCCCACTTGGTGGCGTTGGCGGTCAGACGCCGAGCTCCTCGGCGACGCGGATGGGCTCGTTGGCGCTGCGCGCCTCGGCCAGCGCCGACTCGGCCACGGTGAACAGGTCCTCCAGGATCTCGACGCCCTCGGAACGGTTCGTGGCGCCGCCGATGCGCAGCGCCACGTGCAGACCGTGCGCGGCCACCGCCACGGGCTCGCCCGCGACGTGCTGACGGATGCGGGCGCCGAGCGAGCGGGCGCCGTCGGCGTCGGAGTGCACGGCCACGACCACGAAGCGGTCGCCGCCGTAGCGGCCGAGCACGTCATGGTCGCGCACGACGCCCTTCAGGCGCCGGGCCACCGCCTTGAGCAACTCGTCGGCCACGGCCGGGCCGTCCTTGCGGCGCACGGCCTCGCCGTTCTCCACGTCCACGAGCAGGCAGGTGATCGGGCTGCCGTAGCGCTCGCTGCGGCTCCACTCGCCCGTGAGGCGCTCGATCACCTGCAGCCGGTTCCAGACGCCGGTGACCGGATCGATGAACGGAACCTGGGTCAGCTCGAGCTGGATCTGGTCGAGCATGCGCGACTTGGCCTTCAGCTCGGCCTGGGCCCGGCCCAGCTCCTCGCCCAGGTCGGGCTCGGCCTCCCGGAGCCGTCCGATGCCGGCCACCCGCCCCCCCTCGCAGGGGAAGAAGCGGTACTCGACCGGCTGCTCCCCCTCCCGGTCGAGCAGGTGCGGCACGAGCACGAGCCGCTCCCGGCCACCGGCGGCCTTGACCAGCTCGCTCAACACGCGCTCGCGCGCCGGCACGGCCACGAGGGCCATGAAGTCGACGCCGGGACGGGCGTTGAGGGCCAGCTTGCGGAAGGCCAGGTTGGCCGCCTCGATGCTGCGGTTGCTCCGCAGCACGACCACCGGGTCGGGCGCCTCCCGGACCAGGTTCTCCAGGAACGCGGCGTCGAGCATGCGCGTGCGGCTTCCAGGCCCGGCCGGGTGAGCCGGGTTCAACCATCATCGTATCGGGGAGCACCCCACCTTGAGCCGCATGGCCACCAAGTTAGGGGTAGGGCCTCGCGGAGGGTGAGACTACTCCCGCGGACGGGCCCACGGATGGCCTCTGAAGGCCGTTCCCAAGCAACCGGCGCGCTGGGCCGGTAGCGGAAGGCCGATGACGACGACGACGCGCCTGCGGCCTGCGCAAGGAGGAGGAAGCGGCCTGAGCGCCCGGCTCCAGCGCGCCGCACGTGCCTCGCATCGACCAACTTGGTGGCGTTGGGGCTCAGCGGGCCAGCGCCACCTGGTCGCCCTTGGACACGACGGCGAAGGCGGTCGCGCCCACGCCGGGGGCCTCGAACATGCCGCGGGCGTCCGTCAGGCCCCGCGCGCGGATGCGCTGCCCGTCGGCCACGGCCACGTAGGCGCCCCGCACGGGCTGGCCCGTGCCCGCCTGCCGGACGTTCACCCGCACCTTCTCGCCCACCCGCTGCAGCTCGGCCACGAGGTCGGTGCGGATCACGAGGCAGGCCGCCTCGCGGTCCTGGCCCTTGGCCACGACCAGCCAGGCTCCGAAGGCCTCGGCGGGCAGATCCAGGGGCAGGTCGGTCGTGCCCTCCGCGCGGGCGGCCACCTTCGGCAGGGGGGCGGCCCAGGCCTTGGACGGGCTGATGCCCGAGAGGTCGATGCGGTGCAGGCCCTCCAGGGTCTTGCGCAGGGCGAACAGCACCTGCACGTCCACGGGGTAGGTGCGCAGATCCAGGGTCTCCAGGTTGCGGTAGCGCACGGGCAGGGTCAGGGGCCGCCCGGGGGGCAGCACGCGCAGGTCGTCCAGGGCCAGGGTGCGCGTGCGCAGCCAGGCCAACGCCTCGGCCGCGTCGGGCACGTTGGGCGCGCGCTCGTAGAGCGCCTCGGCCGTCCGCAGGTCGCCCAGCACGTGCGCCACCCGCGCCAGCAGGTGCAGCGCCCGCTCCGAGAACTCGCTCCCGGAGGCGAAGGAGCCGTCCGGGCGCCGGAAGCGGCCCGACTGCGTCAGCGGCGTGGCCGCCTCGCGCACCGGCGCCGCCGTGGCCTCGCTGGGCGCCTCCTCGAAGGCCCGGAAGCGCGTCTCCGCCAGGAAGTAGCGCGTGTCGTCGGCGAAGGTGCTCTCGGGGAAGCGGCGCAGGTACGCCTCGGCGGCGGCGCCGGCGGCCGCCAGGTCCTTCGACCGGCGCAGGGCCTCGACCAGCGCGTAGCCCGCGGGGTCGGCCACGGCGTGGTCGGCGAAGTGGGCCGTCAGGTCCCACAGCGCGTCGAGGGTCTCGTCGTCCATCGGACGCCCGGCCGGGCGCACCCCGCGGCCGGCCGGACGCTTGAGCTCGCGCCAGCGCTGGGCCGACTGGAACGCGGCCGAGGCCGTGGCGTTGGACACGGGATGGCGGCGCAGGGCGAGGGTCAGGGCGTCCAGCCCCTCCACCTCGCGGTCGCGGCCCGCGAGGGTCTGCGCCCACTGCACCTCGTAGCCCAGGCCCCGCGCGACGAGGTCGCGCAGCAGCGTGGCGGCCGTCTCGTGCTGGCCGAGCTCGCGGTAGGCGGCGGCGATGGCGCGCGCCGCGGCGAGATCGCCGGGGATGCGGCCCGGGCTGCGCTTGAGCAGCTCCTCGCGGGCCCGCACGATCTCGCGCGCCTCCTTGCGCTCCAGCGCCAGGCGCAGCAGCAGCGTCTCGAGCTCCTCGAGCACCTCGTCGCGCAGCGGCTGGTCGGCCTTGAGCGCCACCAGGATCGCCCGCGCCGCCTCGCCCTCGCCCTTCGCCAGCAGCTCCTTGGCCCGCGCGTACAGCTCGTCCGGGGTGGGCGGGACCTCGGCGTCGGGGCGCCGCGCGTCGTCCCGGGGCACCACGGTGAGCACCGTCCCGGCCGCGCGTGCGTGGATCTCGGGGGCGTACAGCGCGGCGGCCGTCGTGCCCAGGGCCGTGAAGCGGCCCAGGTGCGTGGCCTGGAGCACGTACTCCAGCACCAGCGGGCCCTTGGGCACGCGGCTGACGAAGAACACCTGCTTGGTGTCGCGGCGCTCCTCCCAGTCGAAGGGCCCCCGGGCGCTGGCCGAGACCACCTCGAAGCCGGCCGGCAGCGGGTCCTCCACGACCAGGAACTCGAGGTCGCGCGGAGCCTCCAGGGTCAGGCGCACGAGCACCGGCGCCCCGCTGGCCGCCCGCTCCACGGGGGTGGGCTCGGCCTTGGGGCGGGCGGCCGGCCTGAGGATGTCGTGGCCCGGCTTC
>CAZPOZ010000017.1:0-14893 GCA_964588235.1 uncultured Planctomycetales bacterium | reverse complement strand
CCGCCGCGGCGGCGGACGCCGCGGTCGAGCGGCCTTCGAGGCGCGGCGCGCCCGCGCCGCTCGAGCGCCGCGCGCCCGAGGCTCCGCCGGAGCTGGTCTCGATCGCCACGAAGGCCCTGGCCCGCGACCCGGCGCAACGCTTCGCCTCGGCGGCGGGGCTGGCCGACGAGCTCCACGCGTTCCTCGAGGGCCGGGTCGTGCGCAGCCACCGCACGGGCGTGTGGGTGGAGGTCCGCTCGTGGGTGCGACGCAACCGTGGCCTGAGCGCCGCGCTGCTGGCGGCGCTGCTGCTCGCGGCCGGCGGCGCGGTCGCCTTCGTCCTCCAGCAGCGCCACGCCGCCCGGGCCATCGGCGAGCAGCGCGACCGCGCGGTGGCCGCCGCCGAGGAGGCGCGCGCGGCGCAGCGGCGCTCCGACGGCCTGCGGCTGGCGGCGCTGACGGGCGAGGCCCTCGGGCGCGACGCCGGGCTCGCGCTCGCCCTGGCCGTCGAGGCCGGCCGCCTGGCGCCGGGCGCCGCCAGCGCGAGCGCGCTGTACCGCGCGCTGCGGCCCCACCGGGAGGTGGCCTACCTGGACGGCCACGACGGCTACGCCAGCGCCTGCTGGTTCCTCGGCGACGGCCGGCGCGTGGTCAGCAGCGACGAGTCGGGCGGGCGCATCGTGTGGGACGTGGAGGCGGCCGAGGGCCGCCTCTGGGACGACGGCGCTCGCAGCCCGGCGCAGGATCTCGTCCTCGCCCCCGGCGGGGAGTGGGCGGTGACGGCGCACGAGGACGGCCGCGTGCGGGCCCTGGACCTCTCCTCCGGCGCGCTGCGCTTCGACGTGGCCGTGCCGCTGAGCACCCTGCCGGTGGAGCCGCCCCGGGGTTCGGCGCAGTCGCCGGCCGCGCTGCTGCACGTGGGTCCGGACGGACGTGTCGTCTCCGCGGGGGGCGACGGCGGCGTGCGGCGCTGGAGCCCGGAGGCGCCGCCGGGCGAGACGCTGACGACGCACGGCGGGCCGGCCTGGCTGGCGCGGGGCCTGACGCCCGGCGCCCCCTGGAGCGTGAGCCTGGGCGCCGAGGGCAGCCTGGCCGTCGTGCCCTGGTACGGGGGCGCCGGCTGGCGCGCCCCGGCGGCCCCGCCCGCGCCGGGAGCCGGGGCGGAAGCACCCGGCGCGACGCCGGCCACCTTCTGGGCCCGCGCCTCGGCGGAGGCCGGGCGCGTGCTCGTGCGCCGGCCCGACGGCTCGGCCGCGCTGCTCGACCTGGAGACGGGGGCCGAGGTGTTGCGCCGCCCCGCCCGCCCGGCGCTCGGGGACGCGGCCTTCTCGGCCGACGGCCGCCGCCTGCTCCTGATGGCCGCCGAGGGCGATCCGATCCGGATCGAGGTGCTCGACCCCGCCACGGGCGCCGTGCTCGGCGGCTTCGGGGCGCCGCGCCGGGCCCTGGCCCCCTCGCCCGACGGCAGCCTGGTGGCCCTGGTGGGACTGACCGAGGTGGAGGTCTACGACGTGGAGCGCGGCGTGGAGCGGGCCCGCCTGAGCGGGCACCGCTACCACGTGCGGGCTGCCTCGTGGAGCCCCGACGGCCGACGTCTGTGCACGGCCTCCCAGGACGGCACGGTGCGCGTGTGGGAGCTGCGTCGCGCGAGCGAGCGCGACGGGCTGGTCGCGCCGGTCCGGGCCGGGGCCCGCGTGCTGGCCTTCTCCGACGACGGGGCCCACGCGCTCCTGCTCGCCCCGCCGGCGGCGGGCGCGGAGGCCGCGCGGGCCCTCGAGCTGCGGGCGACGGACGACGGCCGGGTGCTGGCGCGGGTGGCGGCGCCGGGGGCCGGCGCCGAGCACGCCGCGTTGGACGCCTCGGGGCGCGTCCTGAGCTGGATCGAGGGTCGCACCTGGCTCGCGCTCGAGGCCCCGACGGGGCGCCGGGTGCGGGCGACGGCGCTCGCCTGGCCGGAGGCCCTGGGCGAGCCCGGCCGGCTGCTGCCCAACCCCGCGGGCACGCGCCTGGCCGTGCGCTGCGGCGACCGGGTGCTGGTGTTCGACGGCGCGGACGGGGCGCTGCGCTGTGCGCTGGGCGCGCCGGACACCTTCAACCGCCCCGCCTGGCACGCCGACGGGCGCCACCTGGCGCTGGCCCACGGGCGCGAAGCCGAGGCCGCGCTGTACGACACGGACGACGGCCGGCGGGTGCGCTCCTTCCGCGGGCACAGCGGCTTCGTCATCGACGTCGAGGTCGAGGCGGGGGGCGGCCGCCTGGCGACCGCGGCGGTGGACTCGACGGTGCGGCTGTGGTCGTCGGAGAGCGGCGACGAGCTGGAGCGCACGACGGGGCTGCCCCTGCGCGGCAGCACGATCGACTGGGGCCCGGGCGGTGCGACGCTGGTGCACGTGGCCAACGACCTGACGCTGCTCGACGCCCGCCCGGGCGCCCGTCTGGCGGAGCACGCCACCCTGGCGCGGGGGCCCGAGCAGCGCGAGCTGCGGCTGCATCCCGACGGGCGCCGCTTCTGGACGCTGGACGACGAGCAGCGGCTGCGCTTCTGGGAGCTGGACGCGCTGGCGCAGGGCGAGCGCAGCCTGACGCGCCCCCCGCTGGCGCACGACCGCACGTCGATCGAGGCGGCGCGGCTGCTTGACGCCGCCGGACCGTTCGCGCGCTTCCTGAGCCGGCCGGACCCGTCCTGGGCGCTGCAGCGGGCCGGGCTGCTGCTGTCGGCGGACCGACCGGAGGAGGCGCTGGCGGCTGCGCGCGAGGCCGGGGAGCGACGCCCGGGCTGGTCGCGTCCGGGCCTGCTCGCCGCCCGCGCGCTGGGAGCGCTGGCCTCACGCGAGCCGGAGGGGAGCGCCGCGCGCGCGGGCCGCCTGGCCGAGGCAGGCGAGGCGCTCCGGCGGGCCACGGCGCTGGGCCTGGGCGAGCGGGTGCCCCTGGCCGGCGCGTCGGTCCCGCCCGAGCTCGCGCCGCACGCCGGCGACGCGGGCCTGCGCGAGGCCTTGCGGGCCCTGGGCTTCCGCCTGCCGCGTTGAAGCGCGTCCTGCGGCCCGAGGCACGTGCGGCGCGCTGGAGCCGGGCGCTCAGGCCGCTTCCTCCTCCTTGCGCAGGCCTCGAGGCCCGTCGTCGTCGTCATCGGCCTTCCGCGGGCGGTGTCTCGCCCCGCGAAGGGGCGTTCCCCTGCCTTGGTGGCCAGGCCGCTCAGGGAGCGAGGACGAGCCCGTCGAAGCAGGGCACGGGGATGCCGTCGGCGGCATCCAGGACCCAGGGCACGGCCGGGGCCGTGGACCAGCCGTACGAGCAGCGGCCGTCCGCACCCAGAGGACGATCGAGCGTGAGCGTCACGGTGGCGCCCGAGACGGCCACGCCCTGCACCGTCGCGGCCCCGGCGCCGTCGGTCACGCGGTAGAGCGCCGCGCTGCCGCCGGTCACGGGCCGTTCGTAGGTCAGCACCACGGTCGCGCCTCCCGCTCCCACGGCCTGCGCGACCAGGTCGTTCGTCGCATCGACCGCGTGCCCGTGCACGCGCTGGCGCGCGCCCAGGGCGAAGCGCCGTCCCAGCGTGCGATAGCCGGCGACCGAGAAGTGGATCGCGTCGGCCCGCGGCAGGTCCACCGCCGTCGCCAGCGCCGCCTGCGCGTCGGCCGCCACGACCCGCCGCTGCGCCTCCTGGAGGCCCACCCACGCGGGGTAGGGGGCCGCCGAGTAGGTCCCCAGCTGGCCGCACAGGAACGCGAGCCCGGGGGCGGCGAGGTCGGCGCGCAGGCTCGCCACGAACCCGGCCAGGTCGGCCTCGTGCTGCGCCGTCGTCCGCCCCGCCAGCGCGTCGGACTCGCCCTGGAACCAGAGCAGCCCGCGCGGCGGCGCCTCCGGGCAGGCGCTGCGGGCGCGAGCCAGCAGCGAGCCGTACAGCGTGCCCCGGTGCGCCGGGAAGGCGGCGTTGCGCTGCCACTGGGCGTACAGGTTCGTGCCGCCCAGGGGCGCCGGCACCACCCCCACCGGCACGCCCGTGGCCGCCGAGAGGCTCAGCGCGAAGGCCAGCATCGACGAGCAGGCCGGGAACTCGCGGGAGACGGCGTCCGTCTGGTCCGTGCCGTCGTCCATCGGCTCGCGGGCCTGCTTCCAGACGCCGTCGTTGCCGTACAGGTGGGCGAGCGGGCCCGGGGCGTCCGCGCCCGTGAGCACGCCCGAGTACCCCGAGGTGTTGCTCTGCCCCGCGGCGAGCCACACGTCGCCCACGGCGACGTCGAGCAACGCCTGCTGGGCGACCAAGGCGCCCGCACGGTCGCGCACCCGCACCTGCACGTCGTAGTTGCCCCCCGCGGGCACGCCCAGGAGCCGCAGGTCGGTGCGCGCGCGCGGCGCCCCGGGCAGGGCGAAGACGTGCGTGCCGAAGTCGAAGCCCGGCAACGCCGCCCCGCTCGCCGAAGCCGCGACCGCCACGTCGGCGCTCCCGCCGCCGTGCAGGCTGGTCACGAGCCGGAGCGGGATCGCAGCCGTGCCGTCGGCGCCGCGCTGGAACACCTGCCAGTCGGCGGACACCGCGGGCGAGGCCGCGAGCCAGGCCGGCGTCACGCGCGGCTCGCGCACGACCGTGAGCCGACGCAGCGCCCGTGCGCCGCCGAAGTAGTTGGACAACGCCACGTCCAGCCCGCGGTAGGGCCGCAGGTCGGCGACGGCGTAGACGGCGAGGTCGTCCTGCCAGGCGCCGCCGACGTGCCCGTCCAGGTGCAGGGCGCCGCCGACGTCGGGCCCGCGCCGGAGGCGCAGGCGGATCCGCCCGCTTCCGGGCAGCGAAGGCCCGGGCGTCGAGGTGAGGATCTGGTTCCACATCCGCTGGTAGAAGACGATCGCGCCGCTGGCCT
Organism: uncultured Planctomycetales bacterium; assembly: GCA_964588235.1. Taxonomy (GTDB): domain Bacteria; phylum Planctomycetota; class PLA2; order PLA2; family JAEUHO01; genus CAZPOZ01. The sequence goes on along the minus strand of CAZPOZ010000017.1, from coordinate 10,058 downwards.
GGACCTGGACGATCAGCGAGGCGCCCGCGGCCCCGGCGAGGGAGCCTTCGTTGCCCAGCTCGAGGTTCAGCGACCCGCCGCTGGGGTCGAGGTCGGCGAGCACGGTCGTGTCCTGCAGCGGCACGTCGGCGCGCGCGCGGTCCAGCCGCTCGTAGGCGATGGGCGAGCCCGCGCCGGTGAAGGCCACGGCCCGGTCGCCCGCGCGGTCCACGACCGCGAGGCCCGGCTGCCCCGGGCCGTCCAGCGCGGTCACCTCGGCAGGCCGCGCGCCGACGGTCTCGCCCTCGAAGGTGTAGGTCTTGGGGTCGCAGGGATCCGGCACGCCGTCGCCGTCGTGGTCGAGCGTCTCGTCGGCGACCCCGTGGAGCGCGGCCACGGGGGCGGTCGAGGCCGCCCGCACGCCGTCGGGCAGGTCGAGCTCGACCCAGGCCGCCACGTCGCGCAGGAGGAGGAAGGCGGGCGGGCGGCCCTGCACGCGCGTGGCCGAGACGACCTCCCCGGGGAACACCAGGGTGTCGGCTCCACAGGCGGCCAGCAGCAGCCCGTCGTCGGCGCGGAGGCGGATGGTGACCGCCGAGCCGGGGGCGCCCGTGAAGCCCTGCCCGTCGATCAGCAGCCACCCCGGAGCCGCCGCGTCCACGACCGGGCCTGCGGCCTGGACGAGCGCGGGCGCGGGGACGGGCTCCGGCCCCGGGGCGCCGCCGCCGCTCCCGCAGCCCCCCGCGAGCAGGGCCAGCCCTGCCCAGGCGCAGGTCCTCGCGAGGGGGGCCGGTCGCGGCATCGGAGCAGCGTACACGCACATGGCCACCAAGTGAGGGGCAGGGTCCCTCGGAGGGCGAGACCGCTCGGTCGTGGGCTGGTTTCCTCCCGCCCAGGGCGGGCGACGCGCTGGGCTCAAGGGCAACGCCACCAGGATGGGCGATGCGAGGCACGTGCGTCGCATCGCCTCTCTTGATGGCGCTGAGCGTGCACGCTCCGCCGCCCTCGCGCCTGCTCGCGGCAGGCCGCCCCGCAGGCGGGGTCCGCCGCTCAGTAGAGGAAGCGCACTTCGACGCTGTCGTTGGAGAACAGGGTCACCTGATCGGCCGGGGTCTGCAGCGACTCCGGACGCCCGTCGTCGTAGCGCACGCTCAGCGAGTACGGGCCTGCCGGCAGGCGCAGCACGAACTGCCCGCCGGGCGGCAGCGTGAGCGGCAGCGTCGTCGGGCCGGTGGCGTCCCCCGCCCGCACGTAGGTGACGCTGAGGATCGCATGCGCGTTGGCCGCGCCGTTGCGGGCGAGCGGGTTGTTGATCAGCACGGCCGTGCCCAGGGTGGGCGCACCGTCGTCGCCGCCACCGCTGCCGCACCCGGCGCCGCAGAGCCCGCCGAGCAGCAGCGCGGCGACGAGCAGGACGGGACGGCGGCCCGGGATGGGGATCGCGGCGCGCCTCTGGCCGAGGGCTGCGCGGAGGGAGGAGGGGGGTTGGGTGCGCATGCACCGTGCTTTCCGCCAGGCCGCCCCCGCGCTGCACGCGGGCGCCGGCGGCGGGACTTCGGCCCCGGCACGCCGAGGACCGGCCGCGGCCCTGCTCCACGGGGTCGGCGGGCGCGCGCCGCCCCGCTCGACGGGCGTGACGAGGCCGTGGCAACGCGGGGCGAGCCTGCGCCCTCGGAGGACGCCCCCATGAGCCGTTCGTGCGTGCCGTCGCTCGTCCTGCGCCGGGCGCTGCTGCTGGCCCTGCTGCTGACGCCCGCCGCCGGCGGGACGGTCGCCGCCGACGACGCGGCGCCGCCGATGCGCAGCCTGGACGACTGGCAGGCGGAGCTGGCCGCCCCCGAGGTCGGCCGCCGCCAGCAGGCCGCCTACGCGCTCGCCCGGCTCGGCCCGGGGGGCGCTCCGGCCGCGTCGGCCCTGGCCCTCGCGCTGCGCGACCCGGACCGCTACGTGCGCGAGGTCGCCGCGGGGGCGCTGGCGGCGCTGGCGGTGGCCGATCCCAGCGCGGCGGTGCTCCGCCCGTGCCTCCCGGCGCTGCTCGCCGCGCTCGAGGACGGCCGCCCGGAGGTGCGCCGGGAGGCCGTGGGCCTGCTGTTCCGGGCGGGCAACCCGCCCCCGCCGTTGGATGCGGCGCTCCTGGAGCCGCTGCGCCGGGGGCTGCGCGACGCAGACGCCGCGGTCCGGGCGAGCGCGGCGGCCTGCCTGGGCCAGCTCGTGCCCGCGGGCACCGTCGCCCGCGCCGACCTCGCGGGGGCGCTCGCCGACGCCGACGCGGACGTACGCGTCTGGGCCGCGACGGCGCTCGCCTCGCTGGGCCCGGCCGAGCACGTGCAGGCGCTGCGCGCGCGCCTGGCCGACGCCGAGCCCAAGGTGCGCGCGGCGGTCGTGGGCGCGCTGGGCGACCTCGCCCTCCTGCCCGACGTCGTCGGCCGGCTGGACGACCCGGCTCCGAGCGTGCGCGCCGCCGCCGCCGCGACGGTCCAGGTGCTCGGCTGGCGCGCGCGGGCCGCCCGGCCGGCGCTCGAGGCACGGGCCGCAGACGCCGACGCGGGCGCGCGCGCCGCGGCCGTGACGGCCCTGGGCAGCCTGGGCGATGCGCAGGCCGTGCCCACGCTGCGGGCCGCGCTCGCCGACGCCGCCACGGAGGTGCGCGCCGCCGCGGCCGTGGCGCTGGGCGACGTCGGCCCGGAGGGGCTCTCGGCGGCCGCCGAGCTCGGCGCGGCGCTCGGCGACGTGGAGCCCGGCGTACGCCTGGCGGCGGCCGTGGGGCTGGCGCGGCACGGCGCCCGTGCCCGCGCCGCCGCGCGCGCGCTCGAGGCCGCGCTGGCCGACCCCGACGCCGCGGTGCGCTCGAACGTGCTCTTCCTCCTCGGTCGCATCGGCGCCGTCGGCGAGGCCGGCCTGCGCTGGATCGTGCGCCACCTGGAGGGCCGGCCGCTGGGCGGGACGGAGCTGTACGCGGCGCAGGCCCTGGGTGGGCTGGGCGCGGGGGCGGGCCCGGCCCTCCCCGCGCTGGCCGCGTCCCTGGCGCAGACGCGTGACCCCGACCTGCGCTTCGCCGCGGCGGGAGCGCTGGCCCGGCTGGGCCCGCTCGCCCGCGAGGCGGCCTCGGCGGTGCGCGCAGCCGCGGCGGCCCCCGCGCCCCCGGTCACGGCCCTGGAGGCGCTCGTGGCCCTGGAGCTCGGGCCGGAGGACGCCCGGCGGGGCCTCGAGGGCCTGATCGCCGCGCTGGGCGACCCGGGCCGCGGCTCGCTCGCCGTGGGCGCCCTGATGCGGCTGGGGCCCCGCGCGGCGTCGGCCGCCCCGGCGTTGGCGGCACGGACGCGACCCTCCGAGGGAACGCCCGACCTCTGGGCCGCAGCGGCCTGGCTCGCCACCGGCAGCGAAGGCGCCGCCCAGGCCGAGGCCCTGCTCCGGGAGGCCCTGGACGGACCGGGGTCGCGGGCCGCGTTCTCGGCCCTGCTCGCCGCCCCGGGGGCCGCGCAGCCGCTGGCCGCAGCGGCGCTGCGCTGCGCCGCCCAGCCCGGGCACCCGGAGCGCGCGCTGGCGCTCGCGCTGCTCGCCGCCCTGGCGCGGGAGGGGAAGCCTCCCCTGCCGGGCACCGCCGAGGCGGCCCGTCAGGCGTCCTCCGAGCCGGATCCCGCCGTGCGCCTGGCCGCGGCCGACCTGCGGGACGCGCTGGGAGGCTGAGCCGCGCGGTCGCTCCGCCGGCGCGCCACGAGGTAGAGCAGGGCGGGCAGCACGGTGAGCGCGGAGATCTGGCTCACGAGCATGGCCACGGCGTCGAGCAGGCCGAGCCACACCGACGGCTTGAAGTCGGAGAGCACGAGCACCAGGAACCCGCAGACGATCACCGTGGTGGCGATCCAGATGGCGCGCCCGACGGTGGCGTGCGTGCGGCGGATGGCCTCGGCCGGGTCGCGCGCGAGCGCCTGCTCCTGGCGGTGGCGCCAGGCGTACTGGATCGAGGCGTCGATCCCCACGCCCATCGAGATCGAGGCGATCATCACCGTCACCAGGTCGAGCGGGATGCCGGCCCAGCCCATCGTGCCCAGGACCACCAGGGTGGGGAGCACCTGCGTCGCCACGACGAGCGTCGAGGTGAGCAGGTCGCGGAACAGCAGCAGCACCATGACGAAGATCGCCGCCACGACCCAGGCGAAGGACTCGCGCTGCGTGCGCACGAGGGTGGCGAGCATGTTCTCGTAGAGCAGGAACACGCCCGACACGCGCACCTCGAGCCCTTCGAGCCCGGGCTGGGCCGCCAGGTGCGCCCGCAGGCCCGCGAGGATGCGCGCGCGGTCCAGCGTGGGCGCGGTCTCGCGCATGCGCACGGAGACGAGCGCGACGTCGGCGTCCTCGCCCACGAACTCGCGCGTCACCTGGCGCACCCGCGGGTGGCGCGCCAGGGCCGGCAGCGCGGCGGCGACGCCCGGGTTCTTCTTGCGCAGCTCGTCCACGACCGTGGCCAGCGAGCGCACGTTGCCGGTCTCCGGCACGCCCCGGAACCACGCGCCGACGCCGGCCAGGGCCTCGAGCCCGGGCCGGGTGAGGAACCAGCCCTTCGTGGGGGCCCGCAGGTGGATCTCCAGGGGCGTGGTCCCGCCCATCTCGCGATCCACGAGCTTGAGCCCCTGGTGCACCTCGCTGCCCGCGCGGAAGTAACCGCTGAACGTCGACTGCGCCGAGAGGCGCGAGGCGCCCCAGGCGCTGACGGCCAGCAGCAGCGCCGCCCCCGCCACGAGGGCGCGGGGGTGCCGGAGGCTCGCCTCCCCGAGCCAGCGCTCCACGCGCCAGCCGCGCCCCCCCCCGGACGCGCGGGGCGCGGGCGTCAGGGGCCGGAGCGGCACCGAGAGCGCGGGCAGGGTGAGGAACACGGCCACGAGGCCGACCGCCATCCCCACCGCCATGGCCACGCCGAACTCCCGCACCGGACGCGTGTCGCTGGTGCGCAGCGCGACGAACCCGGCGATCGTCGTCGTGCACGACAGCAGGCAGGGCAGGAAGATCGCCGAGGCGGCGCGCAGCGTGCTCGTGAGCGGCGGCTCCACGGGGTCGGCCCGGCGGCGCTCGATCCAGCCTTCGATGAAGTAGACCGTGTAGGGGAGCATGAGCACGAACAGCAGCAACGGCAGGCTGGAGGTGATGATCGTCACCTTCAGCCCGAGCAGGCTCATGGCTCCGACGACCAGCAGCACGGGGAGCAGGCTGATCGTCAGCGGCAGGACGACGAAGCGCAGGCGCCGGTAGATCACGAGGAAGGTCAGGGCGAAGGCGGCCAGGGCCGCCAGGCCGAACACGCGCAGGTCGTGCCGCAGGTGCTCGACCAGGTTCACGTTGATCACCGAGATGCCCGACAGCCGGACCGGCTGGCCGAGCCGGGGGCCCCAGTCGGCGGCCAGACGCCGCAGCCCGGCCACGAGCGCGGCGCGCCGCCGGTTCTGCTCGGCGATGGCCGCGGGCTGCAGGGCCCCGAGGCGCGCCCGCTCGGCGGCCTCCTCCGGCGTGAGCGGCTCCGGCGAGGCGGCGCGCAGCGCGTCCAGGCGCCTGAGCTCTTCCGGCACGTCGAGGTAGACGAGCGCGCTGGTCGTGCGCAGGTCGGCGGAGACGAGGTTGCCGACGGCGAGGGCGTGGCCGCGCAGCTCCTCGGCGGCGCGCGCGCGATCCACGTCGGCGTCGCGCAGCGTCGGCACCCGCGCCAGGTCGAAGGCGGTGCCGGGCCGCTGGCGCAGGAGGGGCACGTCCAACAGCGAGAGCACGCGGGCGGCGCCGGGCAGCCCTTCGAGCCGGCCGACGATCTCGTGGAGCAGCGCGGCGCCTTCGGCCGAGGTCCAGTCGCGGCCCCTGAAGCAGGCGATGGCGTACTCGTCGTAGCCCCACGTCGCCCGCGTGCGCTCGTAGTAGGCCAGGTCGGGATCGCCCTCGTTGAGCAGCACCGAGGTGCCCGCCTCCACGTCCAGGTCCGGCACGTGGCGTCCCAGCCAGACGCCGAGCCCCAGGCCCACGAGCGCGAGGCCCAGCCACCCGCGGCGGATCAGGGCCTCGTAGCCGCCCAGCAGCCGGCCCAGGCCTCGGGCGGGCGGCGCGCGGTCGGCGGGCGGCGGCATGCGGCCCAGTGTCGCCCCCCACGCCGTCCGCGACCACCAGGATCCTCGCGCCCCCGCTCCCGTCGTGCGAGAACGGAGCCCGACGGCGGGCTCCGCGCCCGCGCCGCGAGAGGTCCCGCATGCGACGTCCCCCGCTGCTCCGTCTCCTCGCGGCCGCCGGGCTGCTGCTCGCGGCCCTGTCGCCGGCCGGGCCGGGCCCGTCGGCCGACCCGCCCGCGAAGGCCGCGCCCGCGCCCGCGCACGTGCGCTGGCGCCGCAGCTACGGCGCGGCCCTGCTCGAGGCGCGGCTGCGCAACGTGCCGGTGCTCGTCACGCGCCACAAGGACGGCTGAGGCCGCTGCACGCGCCTGTACCGGTCGGTACTGGAGAACGCCGAGTGGATCCGCTGGAGCCACGAGGCGGTCGTGGCCCTCGTGGCCCACAACGAGAAGGGGCACCCGGAGACGGAGGGCACCGACGCCTACGGCGAGCAGGTCCGGCGCTGCTCGCTCTACCCGGGCCTCTCGTGCAACGAGCACGTGGACGCGGCCGTCGACGTGGACACGGGCCGCGACGACGGCCTGGTGAAGGTGCCGTTCCAGGAGCTGCACCCCAGCACCTGGCTGGTGGCGCCCACCGGCGGGGTGACCCAGGTGCCGGAGGACGACCAGTTCCTGCCGGCGCGGATCCGGGCCCGCGTGGAGGCGCTGCAGAAGACGCTCGGCGCCGCGGTCCCGGCCAAGCAGGGCGCGGGGCTGCTCGACCTGGCTCGGAAGGCCGACGAGGCGCTCGACGCCGCGCGCTGGCGCGACGCGCTCGGCCACCTGGCGGCGCTGGGGCAGGCGGTGAAGCCGCCGCACGCGGCGCTCGAGGCCTGGCTCGGGGAGCGCGTGGAGCGGGCCGACCGCAACGTCACCTGGGCCTTCGAGGAGCTGCGCGAGTCCAAGCGCACGACCGACGCCGAGAAGCGCGTTGCCGCAGAACGGCTGCTCGCCGCGGTGGACGTGGAGGTGCTCGGCGCCCGGCCGCCGGTCCACGCGGCGCTCAAGGCGTGGTTGGACGCCGCGGCCTCGACGCCGTCCGCGCCGCGCTGACGCCGTTCACAGCGTCTCGAGGAACGCGAGCAGGTCCTGCTTCTCGGCCGCGGAGAGCGCGGTGCCGAAGGGATGGCCGCGGTTGGACTGGCCGGGGCGCGCGGCCCAGAAGACGTGGCGAGCCCCCCGTCGCGCGGCCTCCAGCAGCCGGCGCTCGCCCGCCGAGCCCCGCCCCGGCACGGTGAGGCCCACGCCGAGCGCGTCGAAGCGCCAGGCTTCCCCCGCGTCCTGGAGGCTGAAGGCCTCCGGGCGGCTCTCCGGCGGGGTCAGCAGCGCCCGCAGCGACGGCACCGAGCCGTTGTGCAGGTAGGGGAAGCGGGCCCAGACGCCGTCCAGGCGGGGCGCGAAGTAGCCCGGGGGCAGCCGGGTGCGGCGCACGACGTCGGCCAGGGGGCTCGTGTCGATGCCGTGCAGCAGCTGCGGGGTGCGCACCCGCAGGCGCTCGTCGTCGGTGCCGACCTCCTCCCAGGGCACGTGCAGGGGCGCCTCGAAGCGGGGGAAGCCGTCGCCGTCGCGCTCGTAGCGCCCGTGGCAGCGCGCGCACGTGCCGGCGAACACGACGGCGCCACGGGCCGCCGCCGCCGGATCCACGGGGAGCGGGAAGCGCGGCGGCAGCAGCCGGTCGAGCGTGGCCTCGAGCGCCTCTACCTTCGGCAGGTAGGCGCGGATCGTCTCGGGGCGTTGCCCGGCGGTGGCCTCGACCATCGCGCCCCAACCGGCCACGCGCCCGTCGCCCAGCCCGTCGCAGAAGCTGCCCACGGAGCGCTTCTCGCCGTAGCCCCAGAGGTGCGGGACCTTGACCGCCGCGGGGATCGCCTGCGGCGGGGCGCAGGGGTCGCGCGCGCGCAGGAACCAGGTCGCCACCAGGGCCGTGGGCACGAGCCCCTGCGTGCGGTTCGTGACGCGCGGGTCGGTCAGCAGCCGCGCGAGCGCGAGCGCGCGGCGCACGAGCCCCCGCCCGGAGGCGCCCAGGAGGGGCTCGGTGAGCCGGTAGGCCAGGGCGAGGTCGAGCACGGCGCGTCCGACCGCACCCACGTCGATGCGCTTGTTGCCCAGCCCCACGACCGTGCGGCCGGCGGCGCGACCCGTGTGGCAGGCCGCGCAGCCCAGGACGGGGACGGAGTGGCCGTCCACGCCGACCTCGTGGAGCCCGGCGACGCCCTGGGCGTCCACGACCAGCCCCAACGTGTCGCGCAGGTAGGCCGTCGTGGGCCCCGGGAGGAGGCCGCGCGCCAGGCGCAGGGGCGCGTGCAGGCCGGGCAGGGAGTGCACGCCGCGCCCGTCGGCGAACAGGAAGGTGGCACGCACGTCGCGGGCGGCAGCCTCGGCGTCGGCCCGTCGCGCCGCCCGCCGGGCCTCGAGGGACGGCTCCCCGGCCGAGCCGGGCGCCGAGGCCGCGACGAGCGCCAGCAGCGCCGCCAGGGGCCAGGGCGCTGCGACGCGGGCTGCCATCATGCGCCCGAGGGTAGCGCCGGCGCGGGAGGGCGCCCCCCACCGCCCCCGGCCCCGCGGCTCAGGAGCGCACGATCTCCAGCAGGTGGTTCACGAAGGGCGCGAGCACCAGGATGCGGCGGCGCAGCTCGGCGACCAGGCGCGGCGAGGGGATCAGCCGGGCGGGGAGACGGCCCAGGAAGTAGGCCTGCTTCAGGCGCAGCAGGTCGGCGTCGGGGTGGTCGGGGGGGAGGCCGCGGGGCACGCGCACCAACCGCTCCCCCTGGAGCGGGCCCAGCAGGCGCACCAGGCGGGGCTCGCCGGCGAGGGCGCGGAACGCGCGCGCGTCGCGCGCCAGGTGCCGCCGCAGCGCCGCCAGCGCCCCGGGCTCGAGGGTGTGCGCCCCCCCGCCCAGCTCGACCCCGGCGGGCGAGAGGCCCAGGTACCAGCCGCCCCCCTCGGCCCCCCGGCCCCCCCCGGGCCCGAAGCGGGCGCCCAAGGAGGTCCGGTAGGGCGACTTGTCCTTCGAGAAGCGCAGGTCGCGGTTCATCCGCAGCAGGGCCCGTGCGGGATCCGTGACGCAGGCCGGCGAGGCCGTCGCGAGCACGTCGTTGACCGCGCCCACCAGCGCCCGCATCGGCGCGCGGGCGTCGCGCTCGTAGGCCTCGCGGTGCGCCTCGAACCAGTCGCGTCGGTTGTGGCGCGCCAGCCCCGCCAGGAAGTCCAGGCCGGCCTGAGGGAACACGGGGTCGGTGGGGCGCTTCACGTGGGGTCTCCGGAGATCGGCGCGCCGGCCCGGCAGGCCGCGGCCCGGCGCTCGAGCAGCTCGCGTTCGCGGGCGTTGAGGGCGCGCGAGGCAGCGCGCGCGTAGGCCTCCGCGGCCTCCGCGCGGCGGCCCAGGCGCCGGAGCAGGTCGGCGCGCACCACGTCCACGCGGTGCTGGTCGCGCAGCAGGGGATCGGCCGCCAGGGCCTCCACGACGGGCAGCGCCGCCCCCGGCCCGTCCACCATCGACAGGGCCACCGCGCGGTTGAGGTCCACGACCGGCGAGGCGCTCAGCGCGCGCAGCTCGTCGTACAGGGCCAGGATCTGCGGCCAGTCGGTCGCGGCCCAGGACGACGCCTCGGCGTGGCAGGCCGCCAGCGCGGCCTGCACCTGGAAGGGGCCGGGGGCCCGCAGGGCCAACGCGCGCTGGAGGTGGCCCAGGCCCCGGTCGATCAGCGCGCGGTCCCAGCGCGAGCGGTCCTGGTCCTCCAGCAGCACCAGGCGCCCCTCGGCGTCGGTGCGCGCCGCGGAGCGCGAGGCCTGCAGCTCGAGCAGCGCGCACAGCCCCAGGGCCTCGGGCTCGCGGGGCAGCAGCAGCACGAGCGTGCGGGCGAGCCGCAGCGCCGCCTCCGCCAGGTCGTGCCGCAGGAGCTCGGCGCCCGAGGTGGCCGCGTAGCCCTCGTTGAACAGGAGGTAGACCACGTCG
>CAZPOZ010000016.1:0-14978 GCA_964588235.1 uncultured Planctomycetales bacterium | reverse complement strand
CCGGCCAGGTCGTGCCCGGCTCGGTGGTCGCCCTGAGGTCCGTGCGCGTGGACGACCGCCTGGTGCGCTCGGCCCGGGGGCACAGCCTGGACATGGGCCGACGGGGCTACTTCGACCACTTCTCCCCCCCCGATCCGGCGACCGGGGCGCCGCGGCGCAGCCCCTTCGACCGCATGCGCGACGCGGGCTACGAGGGGGGCGGCGGCTCGGAGAACATCGCCGCGGTGGACGGCAGCCCCCAGTCGGCCCACGAGGCCTGGAGGCACTCCAGCGGCCACCACCGGAACCTGCTCTCGGACTGGGCCGACCTGGGCTCGGGGGTGAGCGGGCGGCTGTGGACCCAGAACTTCGGCGTGGGCGGCGGCCGTCCGACGGTGATCGAGGCGCTGCCCGCGCCCGCCAAGCGCTGAGCCCCGGAGGGGGGCCGGCCGTAGGATGGGCGCCCACCGAGCTTCCCCCGGGCGCCCCCTCCCATGGCCAAGCTGCTGATCCACGAGAACGGCAAGGACGCCGTCTACGAGCTCTTCGCCGACACCCCCGAGGTGCTCGTCGGCCGCGGCGCGGCCAACGCCATCCAGGTGACCGACGGGCACGCCAGCAAGCAGCACGTGGCCCTGCGCCGCATCCGCGACCGTTGGCGCCTGGTCGACCTGGAGACGAAGAACGGCACCCGCGTGAACGGCGCCTTCGTGAACGCGCGCTGGCTCGCCGACGGCGACGTGCTGGCGGTGGGGGCGGTCACGCTGCGCTTCGACGCCGAGGGCGAGCCCGCCGGCGCGCCGCCGCGGGCCGCCGTCCCGCTGGCGGCGGTCCCGCTGGCCGCGGTCCCCGTGGCCGCGGCCCCGTCGGTCCCCGTCGCGGGGCCGGGGGCTCCCGCCGCCGCCCGACCTGCCGCCGCCCGGCCGGCCGTCGCGCGCCCGCAGCCGGCCCGCGCCGCGCCCGCCCCTGCGGCGGAGCCGGCGCCGGCCCGGGCCGCTCCGCGGCGCCGGGACGACGACGACGAGGAGGGCGACGGCGAGGAGGAGCGCGCGCGCCCGCGCCGCAAGCAGGGGCTGGGCGGCGGCGTCCTGGCCCTGCTGCTCGTGCTCGGCGTGGGCGTGGTGGCGCTGCTGATCTCGATGCTCATGTCGGGCGAGAACCCGAACACGGTGCTGCGGAAGAACGTGGGCGACCTGCGCAAGCAGGGGCGCTTCGCCGAGGCGCTGGCCTGGATCGAGCGCGACGCGCGGGCCGGCGAGCCCGGCTACGGCGCCCTGATGAAGGAGCGCGCCGAGCTCCAGGCCCAGATCGCCCTGCAGGCCGAGATCGAGCGCAACAACGAGGCCCAGTCCTGGTTCACCAAGAACGTCTCCTACCGCGTGAAGGTGAAGGGCCTGGCGCCCAAGGGCCACCTGAGCGACCGGGAGGCGGCCGGCGTGCTGCGCGACTTCCTGGCGCGCTACGGCGACACCCCCACGGCCCTGGCGCTGGTGAACGACACCGTGGGCACCAACGTCGAGTACCAGCGCCTGCTGCGCGAGAACCCCGACCCCGCCCGAACCGACGCCACCGCCTGGGCCGAGGCCGAGCGCGCCATCGCCGACTTCTCCAACGGGCAGCGCCTGGGCAAGGCCTACGCCCGGCTCACGCTGGCGCTGCAGTGCGAGCGGCTCAACCTCCCCGGCGAGGCCTTCGGGAAGTTCGAGGCCCGCGTGCGCGAGCGCCAGGAAGACCTGCGTCAGCGCGCGCGCACGGCGGTGCAGCGCGCCCTGGCCGACAACGCCTCGCTGGCCCAGTCGGGGGAGAAGGAGTCGGCCAAGGCCGCCGTCAAGGCGGTCGTGGCGCTGATCGCCTGGCCCGACCCCGAGATGCTGCGCCTGGCCGAGGACGGCCTGCGCGGCTGGTGAGCGCGGCCGGCCGCCAGGTCCCGCGGGCGGGGGGCCTCGGCGGGCCTCAGAGGATCGTCTTGCCCAGGGCCGAGAGGATCAGCTCGACCGCCAGCTGCCCCGTGCGGTTGCGCTCGTCCAGCGTCGGGTTGAGCTCGACCATGTCGATCCCGAGCAGCGCGCCCGACACGGCCGAGGCCTCGCAGGCCAGGTGCGCCTCGCGGTAGGTGAGCCCGCCGGGCACGGGCGTGCCCACGCCGGGGGCGTAGCGTGGATCGACGCCGTCCAGGTCGAACGACAGGTGGAAGCCGGCCGTGCCCGCCGGCACGCGCGCCAGCGCCTCCTTGAGGCAGACGGAGAAGCCCCGCTCGTCGATCTCGCTCATCGTGTACGCACGCACCCCCGTGCGGCGCACGATCTCGCGCTCGCCCGCGTCCACGCTGCGGATCCCCAGGAGCGCCACGTGCTCGGGGTCCACGGCGGGACGCGGCCCCGCCAGGGCCCGCAGCGAGGGCAGGCCCAGGCCCAGCAGGTGGGCCAGCGGCATGCCGTGCAGGTTGCCCGACGGCGAGGTCTCCGGCGTGTTGATGTCGGCGTGGGCGTCGACCCACAGGAGGCCGATGCGCTGCTCGAGGCGGCGGTGGTGCAGCGCGACCGCCGCGACCGAGCCCATGGCGATGCTGTGGTCGCCCCCCAGGGTGATCGGCAACGCGCCCTCCGCCAGGGCCTGGGCGGCGCCGGTCTTCAGGCGCGTGCAGACGTCGTGCACCTCGGGCAGGTAGCGGGCGGTGGCGCGACCCTGGGGGATGGCCTCGGGCTCGCGCACGAACACCGAGCCCATCTCCTTCACCTTCCAGCCCAGGGCTTCGATGCGGGGCGTGAGCCCGGCCAGGCGGATGGCCGAAGGGCCCATGTCCACGCCCCGCCGGCCGGCGCCCAGGTCCATGTGGACGGCGAGCACGGCGGCGGAGCGGCGCGGGGCCATCCGCCGAGCCTACCCGCGCCCCGGGCCGTCCGGGCCCGCAGCCGCCCAGGGCTCGACCGCGGCCGGGCCGTAGCGTGTTCGTAGCCTGACGCGCTGGCGCTCCGCCAACGCGTGCACCCGCTCGGCGAGCGGGCGCAGCCGCGGCCCCGGCCCCGTCCCGGCCCGCGCGTAGGCGGCCAGCACCCGCAGGCGGGACGCCGCGGGGAGCGGCAGGCCGGCGGCCAGCCGGGCGAGGTCGCGGGCCCGCCGGCCGACGGACACGGGGCGGTAGCGCAGGCGGGCGCCCTCCAGGTCCACCACGGCCAGGCGGAAGCCTTCCTCCGGCGTGCCCAGGACCAGCAGGTTGAGGGGCTTGAGGTCGCGGTGGCTCACCTCCGCGTCGTGCAGGCGCCGGAGGGCGCGGCCCAGGTCCTCGAGCAGCCGCCGCCGGCCGGCGCCGCTCCAGGCGGCGGCGGCTCCGCCCGGGCGCAGCGCCTCCCACAGCGTGGGGCCGGGCAGGGCCGCGCTCACCAGCACGCTGCCCCCGGGGCCGGTGGCGGCCAGCAGCGGCGTGGCCGCCGGGAGCCCGCGCTCCTCCAGGCCGGCGGCCCGCAGCAGCGCGGTGAACGCGCGCGGGCGGCGCCCCGGGGCCGTGGGGGGGAAGCGCTTCACCACCACCGGCTCCAGGCGCCCGGGGAGCCGCGCGCGCACCACGCGGGCGCTGCCGGCGAGCGGCTCGGCGCCGGGCGGCGCCGCTGCGATCCAGCCCGCTGCCGCGTCCTCCCAGCCCTCGGGCGCGGCCGGCGACAGGCGCAGGCCCCGCACCCCCTCCGGCCGCCGCTCGAAGGGCGCGAAGCGTCGGCCGGGCTCGGCCAGCGTCCGCTCGCGCCGCCGGTGGTGGCGTCGCCGCCGGGCGGCCAGGCCCCGCTCCACGGCCCGCGCCGTCGGGCGCCAGGCCTCCGCGGGCTCGCCCGCCGCCGAGAGCCACGCACGGAGCGCGCGGGCCCGCTGCGCCCTCGAGGCGCCGTGGAGCAGCCCGTGGGCCGCCTGCACGAGGTGGGCCCGGCGGCGCGCCGGGGTGGGCCGGACGCAGCGCGCTCCGCCCAGGTCGATCAGGTGCGGCGCCCCGTCCACGAGCGCGAGGTTGGCGCGGGTGAGGTCGCGGTGCGCGAGCCCCGCCCCGTGGAGGCGCGCCAGCAGCCCCGCCACGGCGGTGACGAGCGCCCGCGGCGCGGCCTGGGCGGTGGGCAGCGGGACGGGTGCCGCCAGCCTGCGCGTGACGAGCACGTCCTGCGCGCCGTCGGCGGCGGCCAGCACCTCCGGCACCGGCAAGCCGGCCGCCGCCGCGCGCCCGAGCGCCCGCGCCTCGCGGACGCCCCGCCCGGCCCGCACGAGGCGCGCCAAGCGGTCGCCCAGGCCCGCCGGGCGGTGCCACTTGAGCACCACGGGCACGGGCCCGCCCGGGCCCTCGAGCAGCCCCGCGAGCACGGCCCGCATCGGCCGCGGCGGGGTCAGCGGCCCGAAGCCGGGCGGCGGGCCCGGGAAGGGCGTCCGCGCGAGGGCGGCCAGCAGGGCCCGCACCCCGTCCTCGAAACCGGGGGCCACGCGGAGCCTCACGCGGGCGAGCCCCGGGCGCGGGGCCGGGCGGGCACGGACGCAGCCGGGTGCCGGGCGCTCCACGGGGTCATGGGGACGGGGCTCCGCTGCCCCTATCGTAGGGGCGGGAGGGCCTCGCCGTTGCTCCGGATCCAGCGTGCGCTGCTCGCCGAGCTCTGCTGGGTGCTGCTCGTGGTCCTGGGGCTCACGACGGCGCTGATCTTCTCGGCCCTCTCGGTGACGCTGCTGTCGAAGACGGGCGACGGCGCCGTGGCGGCGCTGCTGGCCGACGTGCTGCCCCTGCTGCTGCCCTCGGCCCTGAGCCACAGCCTGCCCTTCGCCTGGCTCGTGGCCGTGTCCACCGTCGTGGGCCGTTGGGTGAACGACCACGAGGTGACCGCGCTGCGGGCAGCCGGCGTCCACGTGCGCACGCTGGCCGTGCCCGTCCTGGCCCTGGGCGCCGTGCTCGCGGGCGCGGGCCTGTGGCTCTCGCTCGAGGTGGCCCCGGACGCGCAGCGCGGGCTGCGGGCGGCCACCCGGCGCCACGTCGAGGCCTTCCTGGCCTCGCTCAAGGGCACGCAGCGCTCGGTGCTGCTGGGCAACGGCCGGCTGTCCTTCGAGGGCTTCGACGCGGGCGTGTTCCGCGACGTCGAGCTGGACCGGCGCGACGAGTCGGGGCGGCTGGACCTCAAGGTGATCGCGCGCACGCTGGATCTGCGGCAGGTCGTGCTGGAGGACGGGGGCGCGGGGCTCTCCATCGAGTTCCACGACGGCTACGTGCTGCGCGACCAGGCGGGCGCGCCCACGCCGCTGGCGCCTGCCGGCGGCACGGTGCTGCACATGGCGCAGGTGAAGGAGCTGGGGGGCAGCACGCTGTTCAACTCGTACTTCGGCCTCACGCGCTCCCTCGCCCGGGCGCGCGACCTGGACCTCTCGGGGCTGCGCTACCTGGAGGCCTGGGGGGGCTTCCACCGCAGCCGGCTGCGCGACGTGGTCGAGACGCTCCACGGGCGCCTGGTCCAGGGCGTGTCGTCCTTCTTCCTCGGGCTGTTCGCGCTGGGCATGGCGCTGCTGCTGCCGCCGACCGGGCGGCGGGTGCGCGACTTCCTGGTCACCTTCGTGCCCGGCACGCTGATCTGGTTCCCCCTGGCCCTGGCCGCGCCGGGGCTGGCGGGCGCGCTGCCGGGCCCGGCCTGGGTGGGGCTGTGGTCGCCGGCGATCGCGCTGGGGGCGCTGGGCGGAGCGCTGCTCCTGAAGGCGTCGCGGCGATGATCCTCCTCCGGCGCCACGACGGCTACGTGCTGCGGGCCTTCTGGAGCGCGTTCGCGGCGGCGCTGGTGTTCGTCACCCTGCTCACCGTGGTGGTCGATCTCGCCGAACGGAGCAAGCGCCTGGTCGAGTTCTGGGGGCGCGTGCGGCAGGCGGGCTACGACCCCGCGCTGGCCCTCGTGCGCTACTACGCCACGCTGATCCCCTTCCTCTGGCTGCGGGTGATCCCGATCGCCGCGCCGCTGGCGGCGGCCCTGGCCCTGGCCCGGCTCTCGCGCCACCAGGAGCTCACGCCCCTGGTGGCAGGCGGCGTCTCCACGCGGCGGCTGGTGCTGCCGCTGCTGGCCTCGGGCCTGGCGTTGGCGGGGCTGATGGTGCTGGCGCGGGCCACCGTGGTGCCCGACCTCAACCGCGAGAACGTGAAGCTCGGGCGCCTGCTGACGAAGAAGTCGCCCGACCGCGTCGCGGACGTGCCCCACGTGCACGACGCGGACGGCACCCGCCTGTCGGCCGCCGCCTGCCTGCCGCTGCGGCGCGCGCTGGAGGACGCCTTCGTCACCCGCCGGGGGCCCGGGGGCGCCCCGCTCGAGCTGCTGCGCTACCCGCTGCTGGTCTGGGACGACGAGCGCGAGGCCTGGCTCGCGCCCGAGGGGGGCACGCGCATCCCCTTGGACGGCGAGACCCGGGGGTGGGCGCGCTACCCGGTGGAGCCCGGCGCGCGGGCGCCCCTCCGGACCAGCTGGTTCCTGCTCGAGATCCTGCTCGACACGGACAACAGCCTGGGCCTGTCGCTGGCCCAGAGCCTGGAGCTCACGCGCAGCAACCCGGGGAACCCCGTGCTCGCCCTGCGCCACCAGGAGCAGACCACCCTGCCCCTGTCCACGCTGGTGCTGCTGGGGCTGACGATCCCCTGGTGCCTGAGGCTGGGGCAACGCCACGCCCCCTGGCCCGGCTTCCTCGTGGCCCTGGGGATGGCGGCGCTGTTCTTCGCCGCTTCGCGCGTCGCCGCGGGCCTGGCCCCGGCCGGCGACGTGCACCCGGTGGTCCTGGCCTGGCTCCCGACGGTGCTCTTCGGCAGCCTCGCGGCGGCGCTGCTGGCCGGCATGCGCACGTAGCGGGGGCCCGGGGTTCGGCCTCTGCGGCCGGGCGGGGCCGGGGCAGAATGGGGCGATGTCCCGGCTCGAGCGCAGCTACGCCGATCTCTCGCGCCCCCTCCCGGCCTTCACCTTCCTCGTCGGCGCGCCCGAGGCCGGGGGGCGGCTCGACCTCGTGTTGCGGGCGCACTTCCCCTGGAAGAGCCGCACGCGCTTCCAGCGCATGCTCGACCGGGGGGAGGTGACGGTCAACGGCCGGACGGCCAAGGCCAGCCAACGCCTCCGGCGGGGCGACGAGGTCGCCGTGCGCGTGCCTCCCGACCCGGCGGCCCCCGCCCGCGAGGACGGCGACGACCTCGTCGTGCTCCACGAGGACGACGACCTCGTTGCGGTGGACAAGCCCAGCGGCCTCACGGCCCACCCCGTCGGGCGCATCCGGCACGGGACGCTGATCAACAAGCTGCACGCGCGCTACCGGCGCGCCTCCCCGGAGCACGACGTCGTGCCGCGCCTGGGGCACCGGCTCGACAAGGACACCTCCGGCGTGCTGTTGTGCGTGAAGCACCGCGCGGCCGACGCCGCGCTGACCGAGGCCTTCACGCGCCGGCGCGTGCGCAAGACCTACCTGGCGCTGGTCGCGGGCGTGCCCGGCCCGGCCGAGGGCCTGGTGGACGCGCCCCTGGCCCGCGACCCCGCGGGCGAGGTGCTGCTCAGCATGGCCGTGACCTCCGGCGGCCTGCCCTCGCGCACCCGCTGGCGCGTGCGCGAGGCCTTCCGCGCCCACGCGCTGCTGGAGGTGGAGCCCGAGACCGGGCGCACGCACCAGATCCGCGTGCACTTGGCGCACGTGGGCCTGCCGATCGTGTGCGACCACCTCTACGGCGACCTCAGGCCCCTGTGGGTCCCGCCCGCCCCCGAGCCCGTGCTGGCGCGCCTGGCGCTGCACGCCCACCGGCTGCGCCTGGACCACCCGGTCACGGGCGTCCCGCTCGACCTGGTGAGCCCGCTGCCCCCCGACCTCGCCGGCGCGCTCGAGGCGCTGCGCCGCCAGCCCCCGGCCCCCCGGAGCCCCGCGCCGTGCCCCTGAGCCGACCCCAGCGCCAGCGCCTGCTCGCCTTGGCCCGCGGCCGCTCCGACGAGCCGCTGCGCGTGCTGGAGGGCCGCAAGGCGGTCCTCGAGGCGCTCGAGGCCGGGCTCGTGGCCGAGCTGTACGTGAGCGGCGGCCTGGACGCGCCCACGCGCGCCGGGCTGGCCGCGGCCGCGGCCCGAGCCGGCCTGGCCCCCGTGCCGCTGGACCCGGGCGACCTCGACCGCCTGGCCGGGACGGTGAGCCCCCAGGGCGTGCTCGCGCTGGTGCGCGACACGGTCGCGCCCCTCCCGGCCCTGCTCGAGCGCCGGGGCACCCTGCTCTGGCTCGCCGGCGTGCAGGACCCGGGCAACGTGGGCGCCGTGGTGCGGGTCGCGGCCGCCTTCGGGGCCGCCGGGCTGCTGGCGGGCACCGGAACCGCCGACCCGCTGGGGGTCAAGGCGCTGCGGGCCTCGGCGGGCCTCGCGCTCCGGGTGCCCTTCGCGCGGGCTCTCGACGAAGCCGTGGCGCAGGCCGTGGCCGGGCGTCCCGTCTGGCTGCTGGAGAAGGGCGGACGGGACGTCTTCGGCGTCGGGGCGCCCCCCCCCGGGCTGGTGCTGGTGCTGGGATCCGAGGGCTCCGGCGCCCCCGAGGCCGCCCGGCGGGCGGCCACCGACCGCGTGGGCGTGCCGCTGGCGGAGCCCGTCGAGTCGCTCAACGCGGCCGTCGCCATGGGCATCGTGCTCGCCGTGCTGGCCCGCCGGGCGGGCCCGGGCGCGTGACCGAGCCCGAGCCCCCGATGGCCGAGGCCCTCGTGCTGCGCCTGGACGCGCGCGGCTGCCTCGTGCGGCTGAGCGAGCCGCACGGCTCCGTCCCCGGGGACGGCCGGACCCTGTGGTGCGCGGTGGCCGGGCGCGTGCACCTGCGCGACCGCACCGGGCAGAAGGCGCCCGTGGCCGTGGGCGACCGGGTGGGGGTGAGGCTCGAGGGGGCCCGGGGGGCGCAGGTGGCCGAGCTCCACGCGCGCCGCAGCGTGCTCTCCCGGCCGGCCGCCCACCGGGAGCGCGTCGAGCACGTGCTGGCCGCCAACGTGGACCAGGTCGTGATCGTCACGGCCGCGGCCGACCCGGCCTTCAACCCCGCCCTCGTGGACCGTCTGCTCGCCGCCGTGGCCTGGAGCCGGATCGACGCCCTGCTCGTGGTGAACAAGGCCGACCTCGTCGAGCGCGAGCCGGCCGAGCTCCCGGTCTACCGCGCGCTCGGCCTGGCGGTGGCGACGACCAGCGTGCGCACGGGCGCCGGCGTGGAGGACCTGCGGGCGAGGCTCGCCGCCCGGGTCAGCGTGTTCACCGGCCACAGCGGCGTGGGCAAGTCCTCGCTGCTCAACGCGCTGGAGCCCGGGGCCGGGCAGGTGGTGGGGGAGGTGAACGCCGTGAGCCGGCGGGGGACCCACACGACCACGGCCGCGGTGCTCGTGCCCCTCTCCGGCGGCGGCGCCGTGATCGACACGGCCGGCGTGCGCGAGTTCGGCCTGTTCGGCGTGCCCGCGCGCGAGCTGGCCTGGCTGTTCCCCGACCTGGCCGCCGTGGCCCCCGGCTGCCGCTTCCCCGACTGCAGCCACACGCACGAGCCCGGCTGCGCGGTGCTGCCCGCCGTGGAGGCGGGCCGCGTGGCCCCGTTCCGCTACGCGTCCTACCTCAAGCTCCTGCGCAGCGCCCCGGCCAAGTAGAGGCTGCCGGTGATCAGCAGCACGCCGTCGGACGGCGTGAGCCGGCGCGCCCGGGCCAGCGCGGCCCCGGGCGGCTCCACGGCGCTCACCTGCGCCTGGCCCGCGTCCCGCAGGTGGCGGGCCAGCTCGGCGGCGGGCAGGGCCCGCGGCGAGTCCACGGCGGTGGCGACCACCGCCCGGGCCCCGCGGGCGAGGACGGGCACGATGGCCCCGACCTCCTTCTCGGCCATCAGGGCCACCAGCACCACCAGGGGGCGGCCGGGCCAGGCGGCCTCGAGGCCCTCGCGGGCGGCCCGGACCGAGGCTTCGGTGTGCGCTCCGTCCAGGATCGTGAGCGGGGGACCGGGGAACGGTTCCAGGGCCGCGGGCAGCGCGACGCGGCCGAGCCCCTCGGCGGCCTGAGCCGCCCCGAGCCCCGCGTGCGCCAGCAGCCCGAAGGCCACGGCGGCGTTGCGGGCCTGGTGCAGGCCGGCCACGGGCAGGGCCAGGGGCGTCGCCGCGCCGCCGCGCGTCAGCGTCGCCCGCGTGCGGGCGCCGGGGCCCGTCACCGCCCCCTCCACGAGCAGGTCCCGGCCCACGACCTCCACGGGGCAGCGCAGGAGGCGGGCGCGGGCCTCGATCACCGCCAGCGCCGCTCCCTCGGCCGCCGTCACGCAGGGCACGCCGGGCTTGAGGATGCCGGCCTTCTCGCCCGCGATGGCCTCCACGGTGGGGCCCAGGAGGCGCACGTGCTCCCGTTCGATCGTCGTGATCGCCGTGGCGCGGGGGGCGCAGACGGTGGTGGCGTCCAGCCGCCCGCCCAGGCCGGTCTCGAGCACCACCTCGCGGCAGCCCCGCTCGCGGAAGACGAGCCAGGCGGCCGCCGTCAGCAGCTCGAAGAAGGTCGGCGCCCGCGGCGTGCCGGCGGTCGCGGCCACGACCGGCAGCAGGCGTCGGAAGGCCGCCACCAGCCCGCCCTCGTCCACCGGCGCGCCGTCCACGGCGATGCGCTCGCACAGGTCCTCCAGGTGGGGCGAGGTGTAGAGCCCCACCGGGCCGCGGCCGGCGTGCCCGAGGGCCGCCGCGACCATGCGCACGGTCGAGCCCTTGCCCTTGCTGCCGGCCACGTGCAGGGGCGCGAAGCCGCGCTCGGGCCGCCCCAGCGCTTCGAGCAGCCCTTCCATGCGCGACAGGTCCAGGGCCTGCGGCCCGTCGGGGAGGCGCTGCTCGAAGTTCGTGGTCGCCGCCAGCAGGCGCTCCACGTCGGCGCGCGAGGCGATGCGGGGGGGCAGGCCGGTCACGGCGGCTACGCTACGGCGGGGGCCCCGCCGCATGGTAGAGTGCCTCTGCCCGCCGACCGCGCCCGACGTCCGAAGGACCCATGTTCGAGAACCTCAAGCAGGCTCAGCGGTCGGGCCCCACGGCGCGCGAGCGCCTCCGGCTCTGGGTGATGGGCGCTTCGCTCCTGCTCCTGGCGGGGGCGTTCGTCAGCGTGCGCCAATGCGAGACGCTCCCGGGCTCCCGCGACCTCCCGAGCCCGGTGGACCGCGAGGCGCTCGAGCGCGAGACGCGGCGCGTCGACCGGGAGTGGCTCGCGGCGCAGGTGCCCGACGACGCGGCGGGCCAGGCCCGTTTCCACGAGCCGGCCCTGGAGCACGTGCGCACGCTGCTGGCCAAGGGGCTGGGCGGGCGACCCGTGCCCATCGAGGCGTCCGCCTTGGCGGCCCGCCCCCGGGACGAGGCCCTGGGCGGCTGGTACGAGGTGCAGGGGCGCATCACGGCGCTGACCTCCACCGAGCACCGCAACCAGCTCGAGCGCCTGTGGGCGGTCGTGCTGCAGGGCGCGGACGGGGGGCAGGTGGTGGCCGTGCGCGTGGCGCCGGCCTCCGAGCCCGGCCAGGGCGCGCCCGCCGACGCCTGGGTCGTCGCGCCCACCGAGCTG
The DNA here is from genome assembly GCA_964588235.1 of uncultured Planctomycetales bacterium. GTDB lineage: Bacteria > Planctomycetota > PLA2 > PLA2 > JAEUHO01 > CAZPOZ01. Next base: position 3,474 of record CAZPOZ010000016.1, on the reverse strand, counting down.
AAGGTGGGCGACCTGGCCATCGCCCGCGGCGTCTACGTGCAGCGCCGCGTGGGCACGATCGGGGGCATCGCGCTGGGCGACCCCACGCCGGTGCTGCTCGCGCCCACGTGGCGACGCGTGGTCGAGCCCGAGGCCGACGTGATCTCGAGCCCCAAGGAGGCTTCCCTCGAGCGCATCGACGACCAGTTCCAGGCCGGGACGGTGCACCTGGAGGATCCGGCGATCTACCAGATCCTGCAGTGGATCCGCTCCAAGGGCCACCTCTGGTTCCGCGAGCGGATCGCCTCCGGCGAGCTCACGCCCCTGCCCTGGGGGCGGGACGAGTTCGACGCCTGGTCGGCGGAGGTGAACCTGCGCACCGCCGCGGCGCCGCGCCCCTTCACGGCCGGCTCCCGTGGCCGGCTCTTCTCCACCTCGGGGGTCGTGGGCCTGGCCCTGCTGGACGACTGGGAGTCGGTGCGCCCCAACCCCTGGGGCGTCCACCAGCTGCACTTCCTCTACCTGTGGAGCGACTTCTACGGGAACACCGTGCTGCCCTGCCTCTCGGCGTTCCCCTACGAGGCCTACGGGGTGGGCGATTGGCGCGCGAAGGACCGCGTGATCGTCCACGGCATCTTCGTCAAGAACCACACCTACGACACCCAGCGCGCCCGCGAGGGCGGCGGGGCGGCCAAGCTGACCACGCCGCTCTTCCTCGTGGTGGACGTCCGCCCCTACCCCCTGGGCGCGCACCAGAGCAGCGCGCCCGTCGTCTGGCTGCTCACCGGGGTCGTCGCCGGGCTGGGGCTGCTGTTCTTCCTGCTGCTGCGCCGCGAGCGCCGCCAGGAGGTCGAGGAGCGCCACCGCCGCACGCAGCGCGCCATCGCCCGGCTCAACGAGGCGGCGGCCGGTCCGGCGTCGCCGCCGGCGCCTCCCCCCCCGGACCCGCCGCCGGCATGAGCGCCTTCGCCGCCGACCCGCGCGACGGGCGGCTGCGGGCGCGCGTGGGTCCGCCGTCCCGCAGCAGCGAGATCGACCTGGGGGCCGGCGCGCGCCGCCGCCTGCCCGAGGTGCTGGGGGCCCTGGCGCCGGGGGCCGCGCGCGCCGCGCTGCTCGTGGACGCGCGCGTGGAGGCCCTCTGGGGCGGCGATCCCGCCTTCGGGGAGCCCGCCCTGGGCCTGCCCGTCTCGCGACTGACCCTGCCCGCCGGCGAGGCCGCCAAGGAGCCGGAGGTGCTCGCGGCCGCGCTCGACCTGCTGCTGACCCTGCGCCGCGAGGAGCCGGTCGTGGTCCTGGGGGGCGGCGCCGCGCTCGACCTGGGGGGGCTGGCCGCCGCGCTGGCCCACCGCGGGCACCCCTGGGTGGCGCTGCCCTCGACGGTGCTGGCCGTCGCCGACGCCTCGGTGGGGGGCAAGGTGGCCATCAACCACCGGCTGGGCAAGAACCTCGTGGGCACCTTCCACCCGCCCGCCTGCGTGCTGGCCGACCTGGACCTGCTCGCCACGCTCCCCCCGCGCGAGCAGGCCGCCGGGTGGGCCGAGGTCTGGAAGGCCGGCGTGGTGGGCGATCCGGCCCTGCTCGACCTCGTGGAGCGCGGCCCCCGCGGGGAGGAGGCGCTGCGCGCGCTGGCCCTGGCCATCCAGGTGAAGGCGCGGCTGGTCGAGGCCGACGAGCGGGACCTGGGCCCCCGGCGCGCGCTGAACTACGGCCACACCCTGGGCCACGCGCTCGAGCGCAGCGGGCTGGGCCTGCTCCACGGCGAGGCCGTGGCCGTGGGGATGGGCGCGGCCGCGCGGATCGCGGCCGCCCGCGGGCTGTGCGCGCCCGCCTTCCTGGCCCGTCAGCGCACGGCCCTCGCGCGGCTGGGCCTGCCCGTGGACCTCCCGCCGGCGCTCGGAGGCCCCGAGGCCCAGGCGGCGCTGCTCGAGCGGCTCGGCTTCGACAAGAAGCGCCGTCCGGGCGCGCTCCACACCTTCGTCCTGCCCCGGGGCGGGCAGGGCGTCGTCGTGGCCGAGGACGTGAGCGAGGCCGAGGTGCGGGCCGCGCTGGGCGTCGGCGCCGCGGGGGGGGGCTACGACTTGAGCTCGCGCTTCCAGTCGTCCTGATCGCGCCAGAACTGCTCCAGGTGGCGGCGGTCCTCGTCCTTCACCTTGTCGTAGCGGACCTTCACCGTGATCACGCCCTCGTCGGGCGCGTCGGTGCCGAACATCTGGTTCACCTGGACGATGTCGGCGTCCATCTCGAAGTAGTAGTCCTTGAGCACGAAGGGCTGGCGGAACTTGAGCTTGAGCTTCGTGCCCTCCTTGAGCTGCCCCTTGACGGGGTCGGCGCCCTTGGAGGCCTTCTGGGGCTCGTAGCGGAACAGCAGGCCGTCCTCGTACAGGGTCACGATGCGCCCGACCTGGTTGGGCGGGGCCGCGTCGCCGCTGCCCGCGCGCGGGCGGAACAGGATCGGCACCGCGCCGGTGAGCGACTCGTCGAACTCGCCCCCCTCCAGCTTGAGCACGCCGACGTCCTGGCCGCCCTTGAAGTGGCCCACGGCGTGCTCGGCCGTGTCGTAGATCTTGAAGACGCCGTCCAGGCCCAGGGTGACGAGCGTCTTCTTGAGGAACTTCGAGGGGCGGGCCAGCACCATCTCGCCGCCCCGCTCGCGCAGCGTCTTGTGGGTCTTGATCAGGTAGCCCAGCGCCGCCGAGTTGATGAACCTGAGCAGGTGCAGGTCGAGCACCATGCGGGTGTCGCCCAGCGAGATCATGCGGTCGATGCGCTCGCTGAAGCCGGGCAGGTTGAAGGTGTCGAACTCGCCCGTGAACTTGAGGATCACGACGCTGAGGTCGCCGTCGTCGTAGCGGAACTTCTCGAGCTTCATGCGGCCTCCGAGGAACCGAAGGCGGCAAGGATAGGCGCGGCCCCGCAGGGGTGCAACAGGGTGCCGGCAGCGGGGTTGCGCGCGCCCCCGCGGGCCCCGGCCGGCGCCGGCGGCGCGGTCAGAGGTCCCCGGCCCGGGCCACGGCCTCGTCCACGATCGCCTCCGGGGTCAGCCCCTCGGTCTCGCCCTCGAAGCCCAGCAGCAGCCGGTGGGCGAGGGCCGGCCGGGCGATGCGCCGGAGGTCGTCGCGCGCCACGGCCGCACGGCCGTCGGCCAGGGCGAGCACCTTGCCGGCCAGGGCCAGGGCCTGGGCGCCGCGCGCGCTGGCCCCCAGCCGCACGTAGCGGCGCGTCAGCGGGCCGGCCTCCTCCCGGTCGGGGCGGGTGGCCAGGACGACGCGCGCGATCCAGCGGCGCGCGCGCTCGCCCAGGGGCACCTCGCGCGCGAGGGCCTGCATCTCGAGCACCCGGGCCGCGTCGAGCACGGGGGTGGCGGCGGGCACCGAGCCGCCGGTCGTCCGCTCCAGGATCGCCTCGAGCTCCTCGGGCCCGGCCCCGGTGGAGCGCACCCGCAGCAGGAAGCGGTCGAGCTGGGCCTCGGGCAACGGGTAGGTGCCCTCCATCTCG
>CAZPOZ010000015.1:0-15374 GCA_964588235.1 uncultured Planctomycetales bacterium | reverse complement strand
CTGCCCGAGGGCCTGCTCGAGAGCGAGCTGTTCGGGCACGCCCGCGGCGCGTTCACCGGCGCCGTGCGCGAGCGCCGCGGGCGCTTCGAGGAGGCCCACGGCGGCACGCTGTTCCTCGACGAGGTGGGCGAGATGCCTCCGCCGCTCCAGGTGCGCCTGCTGCGGGCGCTGGAGGCGCGCGAGATCGTCCGCGTGGGGGAGAACCTCCCCCGCCGCGTGGACGTGCGCCTGGTGGCCGCGACGAACCGCGACCTGGCGGCCGAGGTGCGGGCCGGTCGCTTCCGCGAGGACCTGCTCTACCGGCTGGAGGTCGTGCGCGTGCACCTGCCTCCGCTGCGCGAGCGGCCCGACGACCTGGGGCCGCTCGTCGAGCACGCCCGCGCCCTGCTCGGCGCCCGGCACGGCCGACCGGGCGTGCGGGTGAGCCACGAGGCGCTCGAACGGCTCCGGGCGTACCGCTGGCCGGGCAACGTCCGCGAGCTGCTCAACGCGGTGGAGCGCGCCGTCCTGCTCTGCCGCGACGACCTGATCCGCGTGGACGACCTCCCCGAGGCGCTCTCCGCCCCCGCCGAGGCCTCGGCCCCCATCGGGCGCCGGCCCGAGACGCTGCCGGAGGCGCTCGAGGCGCTGGAGCGCGCCTGGATCACGGCCGCCCTGGAACGGCACCACGGGGTCAAGACCCGCGCGGCCGCCGACCTGGGGATCGACGAGCGCGTGCTGCGCTACAAGTGCGCCAAGCTGGGCCTGCGGGCCGAGCGGCCGGAGAACGAGGCCGACGCCCCCCCGGCGCCGTAGGGCCAGGGGTTCGCTGGCGCAGGTCGGAGGGCGGGAGCCCACGGGAGGGCGTCCGCACGGGAGCCTGGCCCGACCCATTCATGACCGAGGGGTACCGCGCGCTCCGGGCGGGCCCCAACGGCCCCTGGCGGCGTCGCCTCGCCTCGGCGATGGCTCCGGCATCGCCGTCGGCTCGTCGCCCTGCCCTGGACCGTCCGTGCCGCGGCCCGGACGGGGGGGGCCCGAGCAACGACTCCGGAGCCTCCCTGGACAGGGCCATAGAGGCAGGTCGCCCCTTGCTCGGCGCGCGCTTCACGAATGGGTCGGGCTGGGCAGGCGCAGGGAGGCCGATCTTCGTCGAGCGGACGACAAGATTGTCGAGGCCGGAACGGAGCTGGCTCGCCGCGCCTCTTCAGGAGCATCATCACAAACTGTTACTACTACTCATGTTATGTAAGTCGGCCCCAAGGGCCGCCGGGCTCCCGGGACCGGCCCGGAACTCGCTAGGGTCTCCGCAGTGGCCCCTCCGGGCCAGGAGACCGATCATGCTGCTTCCTCCGTTCCGTTACCGCCACGCGGGCGCGCTGCTCGCGGCGCTGGCCGGCGTGGGCTACGCCCTGGGCGGTTTCACGGGCTTGTCCCCGCAGCTGCAGCCCGACGCCGCGCACGCCGGCGGTGGCCCGGGTCGCCCGCCGCCTCCTCCGCCCCGGCCTCCCAAGCCGCCTCCGGACCGGCCGGGCGAGCCGCCCAAGGATCCCCCGAAGGACCCCCCGAAGGATCCGCCCAAGGATCCTCCGCCCGAGCGCCCGGAAGGCGGAGGGAAGGACCGTCCCGAGCCTCCCCCGAAGGAAGGCGGGAAGCCGCCTCGGCCTCCGCGCGACGGCGACAAGGGCAGAGACAAGCCCGAGAAGGACACGCCCGAGGAGGAACGCGACGGCGCTTGTGACGAGCGCATGGGCGAGCGGGAGAAGGGCGACGACGAGGAGCGGTTGAAGGGCCTGCTCGAAGACCTCCTCAAGCGCCTGCTCGAGGACCTGCGGCGCAAGAAGGACGGCCTGCCGCCTCCGCCGCCGCCCCCCCCGCCGCCGCCCGGCAGCGAACCGCCGCCGCCGCCGCCGCCGGGCGGGGAGCCGGGCGAGCCCCCTCCGCCGCCTCCTCCTCCCCCCGAGCCGGGCGAGGGAGAGCCGGGGCGCCCCCCTGAGCCTGCCCCTGGCGACCCGCCCCGTCCGCCGCGTCCCCCGAAGCCGCCTCCGCCGCCGCCCCCCGAAGGGGGCGAGCCGGGCGAGCCGCCCCCGCCGCCGCCCGAAGGCGACGAGCCCGGCGACCCGCCCCGCCCGCCGCCGCCCCCGGAGGCGGGTGATCCGCCGCCCCCGCCGCCGCCGGGGAAGAAGCCGCCCAAGCCGCCCCGCCCGCCGAAGAAGGACGGGCTGCCCCCGGTGGAGGAGCCGGCCAAGTAGGCCCGGGGTTCGGGCCCGTCAGCGCGGCGGCCCCAGCACCCTGGGCCGCCCGCCGCGGTGCGAGATCAGGTTCCGGCGCCGGGGCGTAGCGTGCGCCCGGGCGTCGGCGCTCCGGGCCGAGGGGCTGACTGCGACAGCCCCTCGGCCCTTCCCCAGGGTCCTGAGCAGGGGTCGCGGCCGCGGCCCGCTCCACACCCTCTTCACGGGCCCCTCGACGGCCCGATCGACGGCCCGATCGACGAATGGCAGGATGAGCGCATGAGCCGCCCGGCAGACCGCCCGCCCTCCCCCGCCTGGCCCGGCCTGCGGGGGGCGCGCCTGGCGGTGGCCCTGGCTGCCCTGGTCGCCCTCGGCGTCACGGGCGTGGGCTTCGCAGACGGCCCCGGTCCAGCAGCCCCGCCGGTGCCCGCCGACCCCGCCAAGCCGAGCCCCGACCCCGCCGGCACGTCTCGTGCTGGCGCGACCGCCCCCGACGCCGTGCCCACGCTGGAGGGGCTCGAGCGCTCGTTCCTGGGCGACCTGAGCGACGTATGCGCAGGCATCGCCTTCCAGGACGCCCTGACCCGGGCCCAGAAGGCCGAGGCCTGCGCCCGCTGGTTCAAGCGTCACGCCACGGGCCGACCCGACGACCGCGTGGCCGAGTTCCTCCTGGGCCGCGCCGAGGGGCGCGAGCCTGGCCTGCAGAGCATGTGGAGCGCGCTGCTGGCCCGCCTGGGCCGCCCGGCGGGCGACGACCGGGGGCTCCCCGAGGCCTGGGACGCGCTGATCGCCGCCGAAGAGGCGGCCGGGCGCCCCGATCGCGTGGTGGCGGCGCTCGAGCGCCGCGTCGCGCTCGCGCCGACCCTGGCGGCGTGGCTGCGGCTGGGCTGGGCCCGCGAGCGCGTGTCGGCCTGGACGGAGGCCGAGCAGGCCTACCGCAAGGCGCTGGCGCTGGGCGGCGCGGCGCTGGGCCCGGCCAACGCCTTGGCGCTCGTCCTGGCCCGGCAAGGCCGGCATGCCGAGGCGCAGAAGCTGGCGCGGGCCACGGTCGCGCGCGCCCCCGAGGCGGCGGAGGCCTGGCTGCACCTGGGCCTGGTGCTGTCGCTCGCCCGACAGCGCGAGGCGGCGCTCGAGGCCTACGCCCGGGCGCTGGAGCACGCCGGTCGAGACGCCGCCACGCTGGCGGCGCTCGGGGCCTCGTACGCCGAGCTCGAGGAGTACGCCCTCGCCGAGAAGACCCTGGCCGCCGCGCTCGAGCTGGACGACACGAACCTCCCGGCGCTGCTCCAGGCCGCCACGATCGCCGTGCAACGCGACGCCCTCCCCGAGGCGCGCAAGCGCCTGGCCCAGGCAGCGCGCTTGGCGCCGCGCAGCGCCGAGGTGGCCTTCCTCCAGGGCGTGTGCTTCGAGCGCAGCAACCAGAAGGACCACGCCCTGACGGCCTACCGCAAGGCGCTGAGCCTCGATCCCGGCTCGGCCCCCTACGCCAACGCCCTCGCCGGCCTGCTGATCGAGCGGGGCTCGTACGAGACGGCGCTCGAGGTGCTGGAGGCCGCGGTCAAGGCCTCCCCCCAGGACGCAGGGCTCCGGGTGCGGCAGGGCTTCTGCGCCCTGAAGCGGCGGCGCTGGCCGCAGGCGGCGGAGGCCTTCCGCGCGGCCGCCGAGCTCGCGCCCAAGGACCCCGACCCGCGCCTGTACCTGGCCGTGGTGCTCGGCGACCATCTGAACGACGAAGACGGGGCGCTCGAGCACCTGCTCGAGTACCGCCGCCTGGGCGGGCGGGAGCCCTCCGCCCTCGCCTGGCTCACGCAGCTGCAGAACGCGCGCAAGTAGGCCGCCCCGGCCCGGACGGGTGCAGGCGGGGCCGGCGCGCCCGCCGTCAGCGGCCCGGATCCGCGGGCACGCCGCGCGTCAGCTCGCGAGCCAGCCCCTGCGCCTCGGGCGTGCTCAACCCGCGCAGCTCCACGAGCGCGCGTCGGCGGAACGCGGCGCCGCGCCGGGGCAGCGCTTCGCGCAGCACGCCGGCGACCCACTCCCGCGTGCCGGCCTCGGCCGCGGCGGCGAGCCCGCGCAGCAGCTCGGCCAGCGCCTCCTCGTCGTCGCTCACGCTCACCAGCCGCGCGGCCAGCTCGCCGCGCAGGCGCGCCTCGGTCCCGGGATGCCGCAGCCCCCGCGCCAGCGCCTCGGGCAGCCCGGGGAGGGCCAGGGCCTGGCAGGCCGCCCAGGCCGCGCGCTGCGCCCGGCCGCCCTGCCCGTCCCCCGCCGCCACGCGAGCGAGCAGCGTGCCGGCGACGTCGGGCGCCGCCCGCGGCTGCCCGTCGGCGAGCGCCAGGCGCAGGATCCGCGGCCCCGTGCAGAGCAACACGAGGTCGTCGGCCGGCTCGTCGAGCCAGCACGCCTGCAGCCACAGCCGGTGGCCCGGATGCAGGCTGGGGAACGCGCTCAGCTCGGCCGGCGTGAACAGCTCGGCCAGGGTCCGGGTCCACCGGAGCCGCCCCTGGGCGTCGCGCCGCTCCGCGGCGCGTCCCTGCCCCGGCGCGCTCCAGTCGTCGACGGCGAGCCCGCCGCCGCTGCCGGGGAGGCAGAACGCCTCCACGGGCAGCGCGTCCGTCCACCGCGCCAGGACGACGTCGTGCGGGCCCGGCGTCAGCGGCGGCGCGCTGAACGCCAGCCGCTCGGGCTCGAGCGCCGGGAGCGGCTCGGGCCCTCCCTCGCGCACCGTGCGTCGCACGAGCACCAGCTCGGCGCGGCTGAACGTCGGCGGCGCGTCGGCGCCCCCGCCCTGGGGGAGGCAGCTCACCAGCAGGTAGGTGCCGCCGTCCGACGCGGCCAGCCGGCGGTGACCGGGCGCGGCCCGCGAGGCGGCGTGAACCCCCGGGACCAGGACGCAGCCCAGCAAGGCGGCGCCCCCGCCCAGGAGGATGCGGACGCGGGGGACGGCGGGCATGGGGGGACCTCCCAGGGCTCCCTGCTGTCAACGTCGGCGGCGGGGCGATGACGCGCCGCAGGCGGCCCCCCGGGCCGAGTAGGATTCCGCCCCATGCAGGTCCAGGTGCGCTACTTCGCCGCCGTTCGTGAGGCCGTCGGGCACGAGGCCGAGGCCCTCGAGGTGCCCGAGGGCACGACCGTGGCCGCGCTCCACACGCTCCTCGAGCAGCGTCACCCGGGGCTGGCCCGGCACCGGCGGGGCCTGCGTTTCGCGGTGGCCGAGCGCTTCGCCGAGCCGGCCGTGAGGCTCGGCGCCGGGGACGAGGTGGCGCTCATCCCCCCGGTGAGCGGGGGCTAGGGGTGTACCTGCTCACCCGCGAGCGCATCGACGCCGAGGCCCTGCGCCGCGCCGTGGCCGGCGCGGGCAACGGGGCCGTGCTTCTGTTCTACGGCGACGCGCGCGACCGCACCGCCGGGCGGCGCGTGCTGGGGCTCGAGTACGAGGCCTACGAGCCCATGGCGCTGGCCGGGCTGCGCGCGCTGGGCGACGAGCTCGCCGCCCGCCACGGGCTGGGCGGCGTGGCCTGCGCGCACCGGCTCGGCCCCGTGCCGCCGGGGGAGAGCGCGCTGGTGCTGGCCGTCTCGGCCCCCCACCGGGAGGCCGCGCTCGCCGCCGTGGCCGAGTACGTGCGACGCCTCAAGCAGGACGTGCCCATCTGGAAGCGCGAGCGCTTCGAGGACGGCGGGGTCTGGGTGGGCACGCCCGACGACCCGCAGGCCCTGCGCGCCTCCGGAGAGCGCGCCTGACCCCCAACCCCACCAGGACAGGCGACCCCAGGCACCTGCGGCGTGCCGGAGCCGGGCGGCCATGCCCCTGACGCCCGGCGGCCCCCCCCTGATCTTCGCCGTGAGCGACGCCACCGGCGGCACCGCGGAGGCGGCCGCCCGCGCCGCCCTGGCGCAGTTCGCGGGCGCGGAGGAGGGCCGCGTGCGCCTGTTCCCCCACGTGCTGGACCGCCGGGCCGTGGAGACGGTGCTGGCCGCCGCGCAGCTGCAGAACGCGCTCGTGGTCTACACCCTGGTGGGACCCGACCTGCGCGTCCACATGAAGCAGACGGCCGAGGAGATGGACGTGCCCGCCGTGGACGTGCTCGGGCCCCTCGTGGGCCGGCTCGCCCAGCACCTGGGCCGCGATCCGCTCTCGGTGCCCGGCCTGGGGCACGCCACCGACGCCGAGTACTTCCGACGGGTGGACGCGGTGGAGTTCACCGTGCGCAACGACGACGGCAAGGAGCCGCGCAACCTGCGCAAGGCCGACATCGTCTTCCTGGGCATCAGCCGCTCGGGCAAGACCCCGCTGTCCAACTACATCGCCCAGCGGGGCTACAAGGTGGCCAACGTGCCCATCGTGCTGGGCGTGCCGCCCCCCGGGGAGCTGGCCGAGGTGGATCCGCGCCGCGTGTTCGGCCTGCTGATCGACCCGGCCGCGCTGATGCGCATCCGCCAGGCGCGCATCGAGGCGCTGGGCCTGGCGCCCGAGACCGACTACGGGGACATCCGCCACATCCGCGAGGAGCTCGAGCACGCCCGGCGCCTGTACGCCGCTCACCCCCAGTGGACCGTGCTCGACATCACCCGCAAGGCCGTCGAGGAGACCGCCACCACCGTGCTGCAGCTGTACCAGGAACGCTTCGAGGGAACCGCCGTCACGCCGCCTCCCCCGCTGCCCGCGGCGCCCGCCGCAGGCCGCGGGGGCGCGGTCGCCCCCCGGCGCGGGAGGAAGCCGTGACGATCGTGGACGTGCGCAACCTGACCAAGTCGTACGGCGGCCGTCCGCCCGCGCTGCGCGACGTGACGCTCTCGATCCCGGAGGGCGTCACCGGCCTGCTCGGACCGAACGGGGCCGGGAAGAGCACGCTGCTCCAGTGCGTGCTGGGGCTGCTGCGCGGCTTCTCCGGCGAGGTGACCGTCCTGGGCGTGGACGCCCGCCGCCATCCCCGCCAGGCGCGCCGGCGCGTGGGCTTCATGCCCGAGACCGACGCCTGGCTGCCCGCGATGTCGGGCGTGCGCGCCGTCGCCTACCTGGGCCGGCTGGGCGGCCTGCCCGGCGCCGAGGCCCTGCGCCGGGCGCACGACGTGCTCCACCACGTCGGCCTGGGCGAGGCCGTGTACCGAGAGGTCGTCGAGTACTCCACCGGGATGCGCCAGCGCTTCAAGCTGGCCCAGGCGCTGGTCCACGACCCCGACCTGCTCTTCCTGGACGAGCCCACCTCGGGCCTGGATCCCGCCGGGCGCGACGAGATGCTGGGGCTGATCGCCGACCTCGCCCGGCACCACGGCAAGCACGTCGTCTGGTCGTCCCACGTGCTGCCGGAGATCCAGCGCAGCGCCGATCAGGTGGTGGTGCTGCAGGCGGGCCAGTTCCGGGGGCTGTTCCGGCTCGAGGACCTCGCGCCCCGCGAGGGCGCCTTCCAGGTGGAGGCCGAGGGCGCCGCCGACGCCCTGCTCACCGCCCTGGCCGGCGCCGGCTTCACGCTCACCGAGGCGGCCGCGCGGGAGGGTTCGACGCGGCGCGCCTTCGTGGCCCAGGCGCCGGCGGCCGAGGCCGCCACGGCCCCGCAGCGCATCCTGGCGGCCGCCGCGGCCTGCGAGGCCCGCGTGCGGCGCATCGAGCCGGTGGTGGAGGACCTGGAGAGCGTCTTCTTGCGCCTGCTCGAGGCCCGGGGAGCGCCCCGATGACGGTCCACGCGCGCGGCTACCGACCCTACGCGGGGGCCTTCGGCGGGCCTCCTGCCTGGTGGGTGATCCTGACCGCCGGCGTGCGCGGCATCACCCGCACCCGCGGCATGCGCATCCTGGGCGTGATGTTCCTGCTGTGGTTCGCCTTCAGCGCGTTCTCCCTCTACGTGCAGCTGGGCGCCAACGACGCCGACCAGCGCCTGGCGCGCCGCGTGGCCCGTGGGCTCGTCGAGAACTCGGCCCAGTTCGGCCGCCAGAAGCTGATCGAGACCCTGCTGGCCTTCTACAGCGGCGTCACCGGCCTGCTCACGCTGCTGGCGATCTTCACCGGCGCAGGCCTGATCTCGGAGGACCTCAAGGCCCGCGCGCTCACGCTCGTGCTCGTGCGCCCCATCCGCGCCCTGGACTACGCCGTGGGCAAGGCCCTCGTCGTGCCCTGGGTGCTGGTCACGCGCACGGCCCTCCCCGGGGTGGCGCTGTGGCTGGCGGCGGGCTCCTGGCAGCCGCCCGGGCAGACCCTGGCCTTCTGGTCGGCCAACCTCGACCTGCTCGGGGTCATCGGCCTCTACGTGCTGCTGGCCTCGGGGCTCTTCTCGGGCACGCTGCTGCTGGTCGGCGCGGGCACCAGCCGCCGCGGCGTGGTGGCCGCGCTCTCCGCGGCCGTGTTCTTCGGCGGCAGCATGCTGGCCGGCATCGGCGCCGAGGTGCGCGGCCTGGCCGGCGAGCTCCTGCGCCTGGCGGGCCTGCCCATGGACGCCGTGGCGCCCTTCGTGCGCCTGGAATGGGCGGAGCAGCTGCGGCGCAGCGCGGCGCGGGGCTACGCCTCGAGGCCGGACCCCGAGCAGGTGCTCCCCGACCCGACGGCGGTGGCGCTGCTGGCCGGCGCCCTGCTGCTGGCGGGGCTCGTGCGCGTATGGCTCCGGGCGCGCACGGTGGAGGTGACCGAGTGAGCTCCCCCGCCCCCCTGCCGTCCCCCGCCCCCTCGGTGGTCCTCGAGCGCGCCAGCAAGTGGTACGGCGACGTGCTCGGGCTCAACGAGGTCTCGGCCGAGCTCGGCCCCGGCGTCACCGGCCTCCTGGGCCCCAACGGCGCCGGCAAGAGCACGCTGCTCAAGCTCGTCTGCGGGATGCTGCGCCCCAGCCTGGGGCGCGTGCTCGTCAACGGCGAGGCGCCCTTCGGCAACCCCGGGGTGATGCGTCGCGTGGGCCTGTGCCCGGAGCAGGACGCGGCCTACCCCGGGCAGAGCGCCTGGGACGTGCTCACCTACCTGACCCGGCTGTTCGGCCTGCCGAAGGAGGAGTCGCGCGAGCGGGCGCGGCGCGTGCTCGAGCGCGTCGGGCTGGGCGAGGCGTTGGACCGCTCGGTGACGACGTTCAGCAAGGGCATGCGCCAGCGCTTCAAGCTGGCCCAGGCCCTGGCGCACGAGCCCGACGTGGTCGTGCTGGACGAGCCGCTCAACGGCCTGGATCCGCCGGGGCGCCGCGACCTCTCGGAGGTCATCCGCTCGCTGGGCGCCGAGGGCCGCTGCGTGCTGGTCTCGAGCCACGTGCTCCATGAGGTGGACCTGCTGGCCCAGCGCATCGTCTTCCTGCACCAGGGGCGGGTGCTGGCCACCGGCACGCGCGAGACGATCCGTCGCGAGCTGCCCGAGCACCCGCTCACCGTGCGCCTGTCCACGGACGACCCCGTGCCGCTGATGCGCGCCCTGCTGGGGCTCCCGGGCGTGCTGCGCGTCGAACGCCGGGGCGCCGAGGTGGAGGCGCTGTCCACCCAGCCCGACGCGTTCCACGACGCCCTGGCGCGCCTGGCGCTGGAGCCCGGGCTCTCGATCCGCTCCGTGGCGCCCACGGACGAGGACTTGGAGGCGGTCTTCCGCTACCTCACCCGATGAGCACCCTGACCCCCGCCGCCCCGCCGCTGGTCCTGCCCCCGTACCGGCCCTTCCAGGGCTTCCTGCCCGCCTACACCTGGGGCGTGCGCCTGACCCTGGGCCGACGCCGACGGCTGGCGATCGTGCTGATCTTCGGCGCGCTGCTGGGCTTCCTGATCGGCACGCAGGGCATCGGCCGCCGCCGGCTCCACCTGCCCGGCGACGGGGCCTTCGACCTGTGGCGGGCCTTCGACCAGTCGCTGCTGCCCTACCTGATCCCGCTGGTGGCGCTCACCCTGGTGGCGGGCGGCTTCCAGCGCGAGATCGCCGACCGCACGCTGGTCTACCACCTCGTGCGACCGATCTCGAGACGCACGCTGTTCCTGGCGCGCTTCCTGGCGGGCGTGACGGTGGCCGCCCCGGTGGCCCTGGTGCCCATGGCGACGGCGGTGGCCACCTCCGACGTGAACGTGCCGCTGGTGGTCTGGGCCAGCCTGCCGGTGACCGCCACGCTGGGGGTGCTCAGCGCGGGGGCGGTCTACTTCCTGCTCTCGGCCTGGCTGCGCTGGGGGGCCATCGCCGGGCTGGTCTACACCTTCGCGCTCGACAACCTGATCCGCAACACGCCGGGCTCGATGCAGCGTCTCTCGGCCTCGTACTACCTGCGCAGCGTGCACCACGGCCTCACCGACCAGGCCTTCGCGGGGCTGTCCCCCACCGTCGCCGGACGGCTCGAGCAGGATGCCGACCTGCCCGGGATGATGCCCATCGCGCGCATCCCGTGGATGGAGGTCCCCGAGGCCACGCTCACCCTGCTGGGCGCGAGCGCGGCCCTGCTGGCCGTGGGCCTGTGGATCGTGTCGCGACGCGACTACGCGCTGAAGGAGTGACGCGCTGAAGGGGTTCCAGCCGGCCGGCGCCGCGGCGCCGCTCAGCGGCTCAGGGTGCGCCGCTGCCCCTGCCGCACGATCTCGAGCGACAGCGGGGCCTTCGCGCGGGCGGCGGCCCGCAGCGCCTGGAAGGCCATCTCGAAGCCCGTCACAGGCTGACCGTCGATGGCCACGAGCACGTCGAAGCGCTCCAGGCCCAGCGCCTGGGCCTGGCTGCCCGGCTCCACGCTGCCCACGAGCTGGCCGCGGCCCGCCTCCAGGCCCAGGTGGTGGGCCAGCACCTCGTCCACCGGCATCAGGCCCACGCCGAAGGGCACGCCCGGGCGCGGCGCCGGGGCGTCCTCGGCCTCCGGCTCGTCCATCGGGCTCAACCCGCCGTCCTGAGGCCGGCGGATGATCACCGGCCCGCGGAGCCGGAGACCGAAGCCGCCCAGGCCCTCCAGGCGCTTCTCGAGCTCGGGGTGCTCGCGCTTGACGTCGTCGAGCGTGGCGCCCTTGGCCTCGCGCCACACCGTCCGGCCCTCCGCGTCGGTCTCCTGCCAGCGCACCGTGGCGCCGCTGGCGTCCTGGCGCACCTCGAGGCCCTCGCTCGAGCGGAACTGGAAGGTGGATCCGGGCCCGCCGGGGAACACGAGGCCGCCGGCACCCAGCCCGCCGGGCCCGCGCTCCTGGAGGCTGCGGCGCAGCTGCGGCAGATCGGGGTGCTGCTCGAGCTCGGGGTGCGCCTTGACGATCGCCTCGAGGTCCTCGCCCGTCAGCACGCGCGGCGCCTGGACGGCGCCGGCCTTCGCGCGCACCTCCAGGCGCCAGGGCGCGCCGGGCAGGAGCGGCACGGTCAGGGTGAGCGCGCCCTGCGTGAAGGCCTCGCCCCCCAGCGTGAGCCCCGGGAGCCCGTGCGGCCCGAAGGGCAGGCCCGGCATCGGCTGCCCGAACGTGCGCTCCATCTCCTGCAGCCAGCGCTGCATGCGCCGGGCCATCTCGTCGAAGCCCTCCGGCCGCACGGCCGCGGGACCGCGCCGCCGCGGGCCCGGGGCCGGCGCCGGCTGCTCCTCGGGCGCCTCTTCCCCGGGACGGCCCAGGGGCTGCTCGACCTGGCCGGACAGGCGCAGGAGCAGCTGCTGGGCCCGCCAGCGCACCTCGAGGCTGTCGCTGGTCTTGAGCGCCTGCTCCAGCGCGGCCCGGGCGCGCGGCCCGGCCTCGGCCAGGCGCCGCGAGGCTTCCTCGCGCTTCCCGAACTCCTCGCTGCCCAGGTCGGCCACCCAGCCGAGAATCCGCACGTCGAGGTCGTCGGCGGGGCGGCCGTCGGCGGGCCGCGGCGGCGCGGGGGGTGCGGGCGGCGCGGGGGGGGCCGGAGGGGCCTCGTCGGCCGCCAGGGCGGGAAACGAGGCGGCGGCCACCGTGGCCACCATCAGCGGCAGAGCCCAACGACTGCGCATGGGGGAGCTCCAGGGGACCGACGGCGAGCGCGGGAGCCAGGGCCCTTCGGGGGTCGGCGAAACCGCCTACCGGGCCCAGGAGTCGAGCACGAGGCGCTCGACGGCACCCTGGCTACGGCGCACCGTGAACGTGCGTTGGCGGCCAGCCGGAGGACGCGGGCCGGCGAAGGGGGCCAGGGAGGCGGGATCGACCGCCCGACCGTCGAGCTCGAGCAGCGCGTCCCCGGGTCCGAGGCCGATTTTCTGGGCTCCGGAGCCCTCCGGCACCTGCCTCAGCAGGGCCAGGGTCCGGCCCTGCTCGCGCAACAGGACCAAGGTCCCCCCCAGGAAAGGCAGCTCGGGCAGCGGCTCGGGGGCGCGGTGGCCGTGGGGCACGTACCCGGGGGGCAGGGTGCCGCCGCGGCGCAGCAGCTCGAGCACGTCGCCCTCCGGCGTGCCTGCCGGGCTGGGGTCCTGCGCTCCGGGCTGCTGCCGCGGGGGCGCCGGAGCGGAGCCCGACCCGGGGGAGGGCGCACCGCCGGCGGGGGCGACCCCGTGGAGCGGCGACGCCGGCTGGGGGGCCGGCGTAGGCGCGGGGCTTGCGGCCGGGGACCAGCGGAGCCAATCCTCGATCACGGCCCCGCGGGCCGTCAGGGCTCGAGCCAAGCGCCCGCGCGCCGCGGGCGCGAGCCCGTCGAGCACCCACTCGAAGCGGGTCGTGGCGTCGCGGACCCGCAGCACTTCCCGGGCCTCGCCCCGACGCCCGGCGGGGCGAGGGATCAGGGGGCCGGAGGCCGCCTCCTGCGCGTGGCCCGCCACCGGGTCGGGGGCCTGGCGAGCGAGCGTCGTCCCCGGAGCCCAGCCATGCTCGAGCCGCCAGGCCCAGAGCCAGGCGGCGCTCTCCGGTTCGGGCTGGAAGCCCGACGCGGCCAGGCGCTCGGCCAGCCGGGCCAGGAGGTCGCCCTCGGTGGGCAAGGCCTCGAACACCCAGCGTTGGGCCCCGTTGCGGAAGGCCAGCCGGGGAGAGGCCGGGGCGGCCGCCGGCAGGGGGGCGGGCTCGGGGCCCTCGGCAGCCAGGGGAGGGGCGAGGAGGGCGGCGAGCAGCGCCGCCGTCAGCCGCCGGAGCCTCAGGGCGCGCGGCGACGCGGGCACCCGGGGGGCCGCCTCGTCGCTCGGGTCCCTGCGGCGCGCGCGCTCCACGGGGTCAGGTGACCGGGTCCAGCGGCTCGAGGTCGTTGCCCAGGGCCCGGAGCCGCGCGTAGCGCTCGGCCAGCCGCCGCTCGGCCGGGAGGGCCTCGAGCTCGTCCAGCGTGCGCACGACGGTCTCCTTCAGCGTCGCGCCCATCGCGGCCGGGTCGCGGTGCGCCCCGCCCAGGGGCTCGGGGATGACGCCGTCCACGACCTTGAGGCGCAGGAGGTCGTCGCTGGTCAGGCGCAGGATGCGGGCGGCATCGGGGGCGCGCGCGCCGTCGTGCCAGAGGATCGAGGCGCAGCCCTCGGGCGAGATCACGGAGTAGTAGGCGTACTGCAGCATCAGCACGCGGTCACCCACGCCGATGCCCAACGCGCCGCCGCTGCCGCCCTCGCCGATCACGATGCACAGCGTGGGCACGCGCAGGGTGCTCATCTCCAGGATGCTCTCGGCGATCGCCCAGGCCTGGCCCCGCTCCTCGGCGCCGATGCCGGGATAGGCGCCCGGCGTGTTGATCAGCGTGACGATGGGCAGGCCGAAGCGCTCGGCCAGCTTCATCTTCGAGAGCGCCTTGCGGTAGCCCTCCGGGTTGGCGCACCCGAAGTTGCAGGCGACCTTCTCCCGGGCCTCCCGGCCCTTGCGGCTGCCCACGAGCAGGAAGCGGCGGCCGCCGATGCGGGCGAAGCCGGCCGAGATGGCCTTGTCGTCGCCGAACAGGCGGTCGCCGTGCAGCTCGACCCACTCGTCGAGCATGCCCCGCGCGTAGTCCATGAACTGGGGCCGCCCGGGGGCGCGGGCCACCTGGACCTTCTCCCAGGGCGAGAGGCGCCCGTAGATGTCGTTGAGCATGCCGTCGCGCTTCTTCTCGAGCGGGCGCAGCTCGCCGTTGAGGGCGACGTCGGGGATCGACTTGAGCTCGGCGATCTTGCGCTCGAGCTCGAAGATCGGCCGCTCGAAGGGGAGCGGCGGGGCGCCCTCGGGGCGCAGGGTCTTCGGCAGGTCAGGCATGGGCGGAGGAGGGCCTCACGGGGACGCGCGTCCCGGGCGGGGATCGACCACGGCGAGGCGTCCTGCCGGAAACGCCCCCCCTGCCTGGGGGTGCCACGCCGCAGCAGGCGGGAGGATACCCAAGGGGGGGCGGGAGGAGGAGCCTTGCCCCCCCCGCCGGGCGGACGCCGCGAACAAGGCTGCAACACCCGACGACGGCGCAGCCCGGCCGGAGGGGGCGCCGCGGAGATAACGCCCGCTGATCGCCCCATCCCAAGGCCCCATGCCCGCGGGCCCGGCCGCGCCCGCACCATGGCCCCTCCCATGGCCCCCAAGACCACCTCCCACCGCTCCGCCCGCCGCTCCACCCGCCGCCCGCTCCGCACGGCCCCGGCACGCCGGGCAGAGGGCCAGGGCGCGACCGCCAGCGCCCGCCCGGGCACCCCCGCCGCGACGCCCCCCGCCCCGCCCGACGTGCTGCGCCTGGAGGTGCGGGTGCGGGCCGACCTGCTCGACCCCGCGGGCCGCGAGGCCCGCCACGCGCTGACGGCCGCGGGCCTTGCCGTGACGGGGCCCGTGCGCCTGAGCCGGCTCTACTTCCTGGAGGGGCGGCTGGGCGCGGACGCCCAGGCGACGGCCGTGGCCGGCCTCACCGATCGCGTGCTGGACGAGGCCTCGGTCCAGCCGCCGGGCGCGCCGCCTGCGGGCCTGGCGCAGGTGACCGTGCTGCGGCGGGCCGGGGTGAGCGACCCGGAGGCCGAGACCGCGCGCGAGGTGCTGCGCACCCTCGGGCTCGAGGTCGTGCGCGTGAAGACCGCGCGGGTCTACCACGTGCCCACGGCGGCGGCGCCCGAGGACCTGGCGGCGGCTGCGGCGCGGGTGCTGGGCAACGAGGTCATCGAGGAGGTCCTGCCCGGCGCGCTCGGGGCCTACCGCTTCCCCGAGCCGGCGGCGGCCCCGGTGCGGCGCGTGGAGGTGCCGCTGAAGGGCCTGGACGGCCCGGGGCTCCTCGCCCTGAGCCGGCGCATGGCGCTCTCGCTCTCCGAGCACGAGATGCAGGCGATCCAGGCCTGGTTCGCGCGCCAGCGACGGGCGCCCACCGACGTGGAGCTGGAGACCCTGGCCCAGACCTGGTCGGAGCAC
>CAZPOZ010000014.1:0-15749 GCA_964588235.1 uncultured Planctomycetales bacterium | reverse complement strand
CTGGCTCGGCCCGATCGCCGGGGCCCTGGACCACCTGCACGCGCAGCAGGTGCTGCACCGCGACGTCAAGCCGGGCAACATCCTGTTCCATGCCGTGGGGCAGCCGTACCTGTCGGACTTCGGCATCGCCAAGGTGCTCGACGCGGGGCGCGGCCTGACGACCACGGGCGGCAGCCTCTACACGCCGGCCTACGCGGCCCCCGAGCAGATGCGGGACGACACGGGCGCCGCGCCGCTCACGGGGGCCGTCGACCAGTACGCGCTGGCCTGCACCGCGTACGAGGCGCTCGCCGGCGACCCGCCGTTCCTGGGCAGCCTGAGCGAGATCGCCGCCGGCAAGCTGCGCGACGCCGTCCCGGAGCTGTCGGCGCGGGCCCCGCACGTCCCCGCCCCGGCCGCCCAGGCGGTGATGCGCGCGCTCGCCCGCGAGCCCGGCCGACGCCACCCCTCGTGCGCGGCGTTCGCCCGCGCGTTCGCGCAGGGCCTGGCGCCGGCCCCGGCCCGCACGGCCGGGCCGGGCACCCGGGCCGCGGGCAGCAGCGACGCCGCGCCCACGAAGCGCGCCGCGGCGGGGGCCTCCGCACCGCAGGACCCGGCGGTCGATCCGCGCTCGGCTCGGAAGCCGGGGCCGAGCGGCCGCCGCGGAACCTTGCTGCTGCTTCCTTTGGCGCTCACGTTGGGGCTGGTCGGCTGGATCGTGCTGGGCCGCTCGCCCGGGCCCGGGGCCCCGCCGCGTCCGTCGGCGAAGGAGGGAGCGCGGGAGGAGGCGGTGGTGGCACCGACGCCGCGCCCAGATCCTGGCCCTGCGCCGCGCCCGGAGCCCCCGCTCGAGAAGCCGGTCCCGGCTCCCCCCGTCGATGCCGAGCCGCCGGTGATCACGCTGAGCACGCCGGCGGGACCGCTGCTGAGGGTGTCCGGGCCGGTGGCCCGCGTCACGGGGCGCGTGACCGACGCCTCGACCGTGACGCTGACCGCGGACGGCAAGCCGGTCGCGCTGGCCGCGGACGGCAGCTTCGGGCTGGAGGTCTCGCTGCGCGAGCAGGCCACCGTGGAGCTGAGGCTCCAGGCCGTGGACGCAGCCGGCCTGCGCTCGGAGGAGCTCCGGCGCACGATCACGCGCGCGCCGCCGATCCGCGCGCTGCGCATCACCGAGCCGCCGCCGGGCCGTTGGCTCCGGGGGCCGGAGGTGACGGTGAAGGGCGTGGTCGAGCCGCCCGACGCCCTGGGCGGGCTGACGCTGGACGGCCGGCCCCTGGCGCGCCAGGGGGGCGGGTTCGAGGCCACGGTGACCGCGGCCGGCGACGGCCCCCTCGAGCTGACGGTGCGGGGCCTGGACGGGGACGGCGTGGTGGCCGAGGCCCAGGCCGTGGTGCACGTGGACGCGACGCCGCCGGCCGTGGACCCCGAGGAGCTTGCGGCGCGCCTCGTGGTGGGCCGCACGCTGGGCCTGCTGGCGAACGGCTTCGTGGAGGACGCCGGTCCCCGCCAGGTCGAGCTGGGCTCGCGGCGGGCGCAGGTGACGGATTCGGGCTGGTTCGAGCTGTTCGTCGCGCCCGGCGACGGCCCGGCCCTGGCCGGGCCGCTGGTGGCCGTGGATCAAGCGGGGAACCGCTCGGCCGGGCTAGCCTTCCCCGACCCCTACGAGGCGCCGCGCGAGACGGTCGAGGAGGGTCGGCCCCTCTTCCCCGTGGTCGAGGGGTTCATCGCCGGGCTGGCGGCGGCCCGCAAGGCGGGCCGGCCGTTGCTGCTGATCGTGACCTGCGGCGACGACCGCTGCCCGCCGATGCGGGGTCTGATCCGCTCGCTCTACCGGGCCCCGGACGGCGCCCGCCTGCTGGAGCGCTGCGTGGTCGCGCGGCTGCGGGGACGGGCGCACGGATCGGAGGGCAGCCGACCCAGCCCGGAGGCGCAGGCCTTCCTGACGCGCTACGACGTGGAAGGCACGCCCGCGTTCTTCGCCTTCTCGACCTCCGGGTCGGGCCGCCTGCTCGAGTCCACGGGCGACCGCACGCCGCAGGCGCTGCTCGACGCTCTGGCGGCCGCCGAGCCGCTGTTGAAGGAAGGCGACACGCGGATCGAGCGCCAGCAGGCGGCCCCCGGGGCGTTCTCCCTGGACGAGCGGGTGACGACGCTGACCGAGCAGGGGCGGCTGGAGGAGGCCCTGGCGGCTCTGCGGGCCGAGCCGCTCGAGACCGTGGAGGCCTGGGAGCGGCTGATCCGCCTGGCGCTGCGGGCGGGCGAGCGGCCCCTGGCGCACGCGGGTCTCACGGCCTTGGCGGAGGGCGCCTTCGGGGCGGCGGGCCTGCCCCCCGAGCGCCGGGCGGCCTGGCGCGCCGACGCGGTGGACGTGCGGGTACCGGACCACCGCCACGAGCCGGGCAAGCGCCGCCGGATCGCGCTGCTCGAAGCGGCCCTGGGGCGCGAGCCCGAGCCGTCGGCACAGGCCCACCTGCGGCTGCGGCTGGCCCAGGCGCTGAGCGCCCCGCCCTACGACGGGCGCGAGGAAGCGGCCCTGGAGCACCTGTGGTGGGTGCTGGCGCAGGCCCCGGCGGCGCCCGACGCCCCCGCCGCCGCGGTGCTCTACGCCCGACAGGCGGGGTCGAAGCTGGAGGGGCTGGAGGCGGCCGAGCGGCGGCGCATCTTCCAGGCGATCGACGCGGTGCGGAAGGCCCACCCCGGCGACGCGGCGCTGGAGGAGGCCGCGGCGAAGCTGGAGCCCCTTCGCCCGAAGTGACACGGGCATGCGCGGCGTTCAGCGCGTCGGCTCGAGGAACCAGACGCCGGTGGGCGCCTCGAGGTCGAGGTCGAGCCCGAGGCCGTGGCCGGTGAGCGCCTGGTAGAGGCCCCTGAGGTGCGCGGCGGGGGTGCCTCCACGCACGGGCGGCGGCTCGAACGGGCGTCGAGCCCCCTCTTCACGGCCGGTGCGCTCGTCGAAGTGCCGCGTGCGGCGGCCGTCCTCGTAGAGCGACCAGCGCGTGGCGGGCACCAGCTCGAGCAGCGTGAAGGCGAGCACGCGGCCGGCGGAGGCCGACAGCGCGAGCCACTCCCGCTCCAGGGCCAGGGCGCTCACGCCGTGGACCAGGACGTAGGCGTCGTGCTGGGTCAGGGCCAGGGTGCCCGGCTGGGTGGACTGGCGCACCAGGGTGGAGAGGGGGCTCTGCCCCTCGGGCGCGCGCGGGAGCCAGAGCGCCCTGCGGACGCTGTCGGCGCTGGCGGAGGCCCCGCAGACGACCACCATGCTCACTGCCAGGAGCGCCATGCCGGACCTCGGGGCGTAGGTCCCGTCCCCCGCCGGGACGGACCGCCGGCAGGTCCCAATGCACGCGCCGTTCCACGGGGTCCGCCCGCCCGGGCCGCGGCCGGATGCGGCCCTGGCGTCAAGCGCGCCTGACACTCGCTGGCGGACGCGCCTTACAGCGCGCCTGCCCAGCCGCTGGTGGGAGGCGTGGCCCGGGGCCCCGAGAGCGGCCCGCCGGTTGCTCCTCCGCCCCCCTCGTCGTCCCCGACCTCCGGAGCGTGAGGCGGTCGGGAGGGGCATGACGCACTCCCCGTCCGCTCGCCGGCAGGGCCCGTTGCCGGGACTCGTGCGAGCGTCGTGCATCGTCCTCTGCGGGGCCGTCGCGGGCTGCGGCGAACCCTCGCGAGCGGCTCCGCCCGGCGCGTCCCGGGAGGCGGACGGCGGTCCCGCCGGCCGCTGGCATGCCCTCGAGCCGGGCCGCGAGCTCGCGCGCGCGCGCGGGCTGCCGCTGCTCGTGGTGGTGACGCAGCCCACCGACACCTGCCCCGCGGCCGAGCTCTTGGAGCTGCGCCTGGGGGGGGAGGAGGCGCTGGGCGACGTGTGCGTGCCCGTGCGGCTGGACGGCCACCCCGAGCGCGGGCAGGCCGAGCGGGCCTTCGTGGCGCGGGTCTGCCCCGACGGCCTGGCGCCCGTGCTGGTCGTGGCCACGCCCGCGCTGAAGGTGCTGACCCGGATCCGGAGCGGGCTCTACCCCTGGCTGGACCGGACGGGGAGCCCGCTGCCCGAGGCGTCGGGTCCGCTGCTCGACGCGCAGGGGGCGCGCGAGCGGGTGCGCGCGGCCCTGGCCCGGGAGCGCGAGGTCGACGCCCTGCTGGCCGGGCTCGCGGGGCGGGCCGACCCGGCCTCGGCGCTGCGGCGGATCGGGCTGTTGCTCGAGCGCTGCCAGCGGGCCGAGGCGGCCGCGTCGGCGCGGACCCTCGCCGAGGAGGAGCCGGCGCCGGCCTGGGGCCCGGCCCTGGCCGACGCGCTGATCGAGAGCGGCGAGGCGGGCGAAGCCGCACGCGTGCTGGAGCGGCTCGCCGAACGGCACCCGCAGGACCTGCGCGCCCCGGGCTGGAGCGTGCGCGCGCTGCGCCTGCGTCTGGACGAAGGGCGGACGCCGGCGCCGGGGCGCATGGCCGCTCTGCTCGAGGCCGCCCGCGACGCGGGCGACGACGGGGCGGTCGCGCTCGCGCGGGGCCTCGAGATCCTGATGGCCGCGCGGGCGACGGAAGCGATGGAGGCGGCTCCGGCGCACGTGCTGGAGGGGCTGGCGGCGGCGCTGGACGCCTCGCTCGCGGGCGAGGGCGCCGGGGCCCAGCTGGCCCGCGACCTCGTGGAGGCGGCGCTCAAGCGCCGCGACTACGTCGACGCGTCCCGCTGGGCGGACCTGCTGGCGCTGCACTTCCCCGAGCACCCGTACGCGCTGCGCCTGCGCCACGGGCAGCGCGATTGCCTGCGCCGGGCCGTGCTGACCGGGCGCCTGGAGCGCCCCACGCGCCCGCCCGCACGGCCGGGGGCGCCCACGCCTCGGAGCGGGGGATAGCCCGTTCGGGGAGCCGGCCTCCGGGGGGGCGGTCCGTCGCATCCGGGTCGGCTGGAGGGCCGTGGGTCCCGCACGGGAGGCCCCGTTCCCCCGGCGCACGGCTGGGGGGCCCGGTCCTCCGCGTCCCTGGGGGCCTCCGCGCCGCCATGCCCTCCCAGCCCCCTTCAAGGACCACCCATGCAGCCGACCTCCCTCCCCCCTCGCCGTCGAGGCCGTTCGACCCGCGGACTGCGCCTGGTTGCAGCCCTCGCCTGCCTCCCGACGCTCACCTTCTGCGGCGGCTCGGGTCTCGAACGCACCGACGCCGGCATCCTCGAGTATCGCTACCCCGAATGCGCGTCCGGACCCGACTACCCGCAGCCTCCGACCTACGTCCTCTACGTGCAGGTCGTGGTGGATGCGAGCCGCGGGTTCCTCGACGATTCGGCGCTCTGGCAGATCGCCGCGGAGCTCGACGTGGCCTCGGCGATCTTCCGGCCGAGCGGCTTGGCGCTCTCGTTCGACCCGACCAGCAGCGTGTCGCAGCGGTCGGAGGGCATCCCTTCCGGCGCCCTCGATGACGGCCTCCTTGCAACGCTCAACGGGATCGCGGGCGCGTACCCGAACCGGCTCGTCCTGTTCCTGCGCCACGGGACCAGTCCGTCCTCTGGACTCGGGCACGAGTTCGTCGACCTGCCCATCGACGACCGCGAAGGCGTGCTGTACGCCCACGAGATCGGACACTTCCTGGGCCTGAGCCACACGTTCTTCGAGCGCTGCTCCCGGACTCCCTATGCAGCCCCCGACTGCGAGCTGAGGGCCGACGGGGGCTGGCTCGCTCCGACGGGTGCGCCGACCTGGGACCTGCCCGCTCTCATCCGACAGGAGATGGAGGCGGTGTACGGCCCCAGGAGTCAGTGGACCACGGACGTCGCAGCCGCTGCACGCGGGTTGGGGTACAGGATGCGAGACGAGCTCCTCGACGGGGATGGGCTCGCGGACACGCCGCCAGCGATCTGGGCCACGACCGGCGACGTTCGAGCCGCGGACTGCACGCACAAGGTCCCGATCCGGGTCGTGTTCGGGGAGAACGACGAGATGGAGTTCGACTTCACTCCCTGCACCTGGAATCCCATGAGCTACTACTTCCGCTGCGCACCGGCGGGGAGGCTCTGGTTCTCGGCTGCGCAGACCGACATCATGCGCAACCACCTCCTGTCCCCGGACGGCGTCCGGCACCGGCTGCTGTGGCTCTAGCCGCGGAGCCCCTCCTCCGCCGCACGGGCGGAGCGCCTGGAGGAGCCCGACGGATCGTCGGGGCCGCAGGCTCCCGCTTGGCGGGGGCCTGCTCGCACGGCCGGGCGAACGTGCAGCGGACCGTTGACCCGGCGGGCGGCGGCCCCTACCGTGCGCTGGCGATGGCCGCCCCTTCGGACGCCGATCTGCTCGCCCTGGCGCGGGGCGGCGACGCAGGCGCGTTCGCCGCCCTGTGCGAGCGGCACCGCTCGCTGGCCGAGCACCGCATCCGACGGTTCGTCAACGGCCCGCTGCTGCGCAAGCTCGACGTGGCCGACGTCCTGCAGGAGGCGCTGCTCACGGCGCATCGTCGGATCGCGTCCTTCGAGCTCAGCTCGCCCGGCGGCTTCGGCGGCTGGCTGGCCACGATCGCCGAGCTCAAGGCGCGCGAAGCGTTGCGCCACCACGCGGGCGCCGAATGCCGTGACATCGGCCGCGAGGTGGGCCCCGGCGGACGGCCCTCCACCGGGGCCTTCGCGGGGGACGGCCCCACGCCCAGCCAGGCGGCGATGGCGGACGAGGAGCGTGAGACCCTGCGGAAGGCCATCGACGCGCTGCCTCCGGACCACGCGGCCGTGCTCCGGCTCGTCGTGGGAGAGCGGCTCACGCTCTCCGAAGCCGCGCTCGCGCTGAACCGCTCGTACGAGGCGACGAAGAAGCTGTACGCGC
The DNA here is from genome assembly GCA_964588235.1 of uncultured Planctomycetales bacterium. GTDB lineage: Bacteria > Planctomycetota > PLA2 > PLA2 > JAEUHO01 > CAZPOZ01. The sequence continues at coordinate 8,982 of CAZPOZ010000014.1, read as the reverse complement.
GGGCCCTCGCCACGCTGGCCGGCCGGCTCGGACGGCAGGGCGCCGACCGGACGGAGGAGTCGGCAAGGTGACCGACGAGGAGGAGGTCGAACGGATCGTCGCCGACTGGCAGGAGCTGCGTGACCGCGGGGAGGCGCCCCCTGCGGGCCGCCTGCTCGAGGCGCTCGCCGCGCTGGCCGCGACGCTTCGCGCCCGGCTCGACCTCCTGGACCGCCTGCACGAGGCGCTCGCCCCCGCGGCCCCCTCGCCGGCGCCCACCCTCCGCCCGCTCCCGGCGGGCCGCTACGCCGACTTCCGCCTGATCGGGGAGGGCGGGATGGGGTCGGTCTACTGGGCCCTGGACCGGGACCTGAACCGCGAAGTGGCCTTCAAGGTGGTCAAGGGAGCGACTCCCGGCGAGGGGGCCCCGGCCCCGGAACGCCTCTCCCCGCCTCCGCCCGACACGCCCGAGGCCGAGGGCTTCGATCGGCTTGCGCGCCGCTTCCTGCAGGAGGCCTGGATCACCGCGGGACTCTCGCACGCGGGCATCGCCCCCGTGCACGACCTGGGCAGCACGCCGGAAGGCGTTCCCTACTACACGATGCGCTTCGTCCGCGGAGGCCGGACCCTGGCCCAGGCGCTCGCTCAGGCCTCGACCCAGCCCCTCGCGCAGCGGCTCGCGTTGCTCGACGCCTTCCTGCGCGTGTGCGACACGATCGCCTACGCCCACGGCCAAGGCGTACTCCACCGCGACCTGAAGCCCGAGAACGTCGCTCTGGGCGAGTTCGGTGAGGTCGTCGTCCTGGACTGGGGCGTGGCCAAGGTGAGGGGCGACCCGGAGGCGCCGACGGACGCCTGGGCGCTCAGGCTGGAGGCCTACCGCCGCAGCGTCGACCTTCGCACCGTGGCGGGCGCGCTGGGCACGCCGGGGTACATGGCTCCGGAGGCCCTGCGGGGCGATGCGGACGCGCTCGACGAGCGCAGCGACGTGTACAGCCTGGGCGCCATCCTCTACGAGCTGCTCACGGGGCGGCGCGCCCTGTCCGGCGCGGGCTGGCGCGAGCTCACGGACCAGGCCTTGGGCTCGGGGCCTCCGCGAGCCCTGGACGTGGACGCGGAGGTGCCCACCGCGCTGTCCGAGCTGTGCGCGCGCTGCCTGGCCCGCGAGCCCGAGCAGCGCCCGCGCGGGGTCGCCGAGCTCGCGCAGGCCGTCCGCGCCTGGCAGGCCGACAGCGCCCTGGCCAGGGAGGCAGCCGACCTGCTCAGCGCGGGGGGAGGCGCCCTGGCCGCGGCGCAGCAGGTGCACGGGCCCGGGCGGCTGCAGGCGCTGGACGAGGCGATGCTCCCGCTGCTGGAGGCCTTGCGCAAGCGACCGGGCGACCCCGAGGCGCGCCGGCTGCACGCCCTGGCCCTCCGGCTGCGCGAGGAGGCCGTGCGGGAGCGTGAACGCCGGTCCCGGCGCAGGCTGCTGCGCGCCGTGCTGTCGCTGCTGCTTCTCGGCGGTGGACTCACGGCGCTCGGCGTGACCGACGCGCTGCGCGCCGAGCGCGACGCCGCGGTGGAGAGCCGGGCACGGGCGGAGCGGGCCGAGCAGTCGGCGCGCGAACGGCTGCGCGAGATGCTCTTGGCGCGGGCGCGGGAGCGGCGCGCGGGACACGTCCCGGGTCGTCGGGCCGAGGCGCTCGACGCGCTGGCTCAGGCCGCGGCGATCCGCGGCGGTCCCGAGGTCGCGTGGGCCACCGCGGGCGCGCTCGCCCTGGCCGACGTCGTCCCCCTCGCGGACGCCGCGGCGACGCCGGCCCAGGTCGTCGCTCAGGCTCGCAGCCCGGACGGTCGCTGGCAGGCCTGGGCGGACGCCGACGGCCACCTGCACGTCCGCGACCGGGGCGGCGACGGCCCCGACCGGGTGATCGCCACGGATGGGCGGCGCGAGGTCTGGACGCTCGCGTTCTCGGCGGGGGCGGAGCGGCTGGTCGTGAAGTACCGCGGTGAGGGGCGCCTGCGCGTCTACGCGATCCCCGGCGGGAGCCGGCTGTGGTCCGACGACACGCCGACCGAGTCCGACGCCGTGGACCTGCGTCCGGACGGAGCCCTCGTGGCCCTCGCGCGCTCCGAGGGCCGCATCGAGCTGCGGCGGCTGGCGGATGGGGCCCTGCTGCGGACACGTGCCGCGGGGCCGGCCGTGGCGCGCCTGCGCTTCTCCCCCGATGGAGGCTGCCTGGCCGCGGTGGGCCCGTCGAGCCCCAGCCTGCAGCTGCTCGCGGTCGGTCCGCCGTGGGAGGACCGGGTCGTCCCGCTCCCGGCCCCCGGTGCCAGCGTCGCGTGGGCGGCCGACGGCCGGCACATCGCCGTCGGCGGGGAGGACGAGGTCGTCCACGTGCTCCGACTCGACCCGGGGGGGGTCCCGGCGCTGCAGGGGTCGCTGCGCGGACACCGGGGACGCGTCTCGGAGGTGCGCTTCGCCTGGGGCTCGGACCTGCTGCTGTCCGGCGCATGGGACGACACGCTGCGCGTGTGGGACCCCTGGACCGGCGCCGAGCGGGTCACGGTGCGTGGATTCGATGGCTGGCTCGACTGCCGTTCCGACGACTCCGTCCTGAGCTGGGTGGGCCCGCGGGGCGCGGGCATCTCGTCCCACTCGCTGGAACCGGGCCGGGTGTGCCGCAGGCTCCCCGCGCCGGGAGGGTTGCTGCGCGGCTGCGCGCTGGCGCCCGACGGGAGCCGCGTCGTCGCCGTGGGCGAGCGCGAGGTCCACGCATGGGACCCGGCCTCGGGCCGGCACCTCGGCGTGCTCCCCGGCGGCGGGCCCTGGGGCCTCTCGTTCGCACCCGACGGGACGCTCTGCACCTCGGGCAGGCAAGGCCTGTTGCGGCTGCCCGGTGCGGCGCAGGAGGGCCCCGGAGCGACGCTCGCCCCCGAGGTCCTGCTCGCAGCCCCGCCCGCCCCCGGGGCCTTCGAGCAGGTGGCGCTCTCGGCCGACGGCAGGACCGTGGCGGTGGCCGACCGCTCCCAGGGGCTGGTTCGGCTGCGGACGCTCCCCGAGGGGGCGGGGGAGTCGAGCGTGCGACACGACGAGGTGTTCTCGATCGCGCTGAGCCCGGATGGAGCGTGGCTGGCGACGGGGACCTGGCATGGCCAGGGCATCCGCCTGTGGGACGCACGGAGCGCCTCGCTGGTCGGCGAGGTGCCGACCGGCGACGCCTCGTTCGCGCGCCTCACGTTCGACGCGACGGGCCGCTGGCTCGTGGTGAGCGACGACCACGGCCTTCGCACGCTCGGCGTGCCCGGCCTCCAGCCCCTCGCCACCCGCCCGGGGCCGCCACGCTGCGACGGGCTCTGCGCGCATCCGACGGAGCCCCTCGTCGCCGCGGGCGACGAGGCCGGGCGCATCCACCTCCTCTCCCTGCCCACGCTGGCCACGCGGGACCTGCTGGAGGCGGAGTCCGGCTCCGCGATCACGTCCCTCGCGTTCGACCGGACCGGCTCGCTCCTGGCCGCCAGCTCGACCTCCGCCGGGAGCGTGGTGCTCTGGGACCTGCGCCTGTTGGGCGCGGAGCGGCGCCGACTGGGGCTGCCCGACGGGGTCCCGCCCGAGGCCGGGTCCCGCTGACGTCGCCCCGGGGCCCGACGGCGCCTCAGCGCGGGGATCGGCCGAAGGCCTCGGCGGCCGCGCGCCAGCCGGAGGGCAGCGCGACCATGTACGTCTCGTAGCGCTCCGCCGCGGCGCCCCGGCCGCGCCAGTTCGCGCCCCACCAGAGGCGCGTGCCTGCCCGGTTGATCGTCGCGAAGGCCTCCCCGAAGTAGTCGGGGGCCGCCGCGTCCTGGAGCTGGTAGGTCTGCGCGATGCGCCAGACCACCGGGTCGGGAGCCAGCTGCAGCAGGAAGAGCGCCTGGTCCATCCACGAGCGCGCCTCGGGCGTGTGGTTGTGCGTCGAGACCAGCACCCACCCGGGAGTCGCAGCCGCGTTCCCCGACACGTGCAGGCCCAGGTCGGGGTTGTCTCCGAACGGGATCGGGAGCAGCGGGGTCACGGCCCCCGTCTCCAGGTCGCACATCTCGAGCGCGTCCGTGGCGTTGTCCTGGTAGACGAGCACGTCGCGGCCCGCGGCCGTCAGCGCGAGGTCGGCGTGCCCCCCCCGGTGGGCGAGCGCGCGCTCCTGCGAGAAGTCCCGCGCGTAGCAGCGGCTGGGCACCGAGTCCATGCCCAGGACGCAGCGCGAGCCGCTCATCGACATCGAGACCCAGTTCACGTCGTCCCAACCGGCCCCCCCCGGGGGCGCCTTCAGCCGGCCGACGACCGCGTCCTTCGCCCGGTCGTAGCACACGACCGTGAACGGGGTGAACGCCTCGTCGCAGAGGAAGAGGCACCAGAAGCGCCGGTCCAAGGAGGCGTCCCCCTCCGTGCGCGTGCTCACGTAGACGCAGCGCGCGTCGTCGCCCGCGAAGTCGTGCACCCGGCCGTTCGCGTTGGCCGCCACGTCGTGCCGCCACAGGGAGGAGCCCTCGAGGAACCAGAGCACGTTGGGGTCGACGGCGTCCCACCGGGGGTCCCCGTCGGGGGAGTTGCGCAGGTCCAGGTCGGGCAGACGCTCGAAGGAGGGCAGCGCGTAGAGCCACCAGACCCCGTCGGTGCCCCGCAACAGGAGCCGCGTGCCGTCGGCGTTCTCCGGATCCACGCGCGCGTACTCGTTGATCGCCGCGGGGCTCGTGAGCCGGTCGGCGACGCGGTCGGTGGCGCGCACGACCGGCATGCGGAAGTGGGGGTCGAGCACGCCACAGCCCTTGGCGGGCTGCGCCGGCGTCTGGTGGGGCAGCGTGGGCGGGCGTGGCCCGCTCCACGGGGTCCTCACGAAGACGTAGGGCCCCGCGACGGGCACGCAGGACGTGGGCGCCGGCGCGGCCACCCCAGTGCGCGCCGCGGAGCCGGCGAGCAGCAGCGAGGCCAGCGCGGCCAGGAACGTCGGACGGCCCATCAGCGGCCCCGCAGCGTGAGGGCCACGCCGGCGGCCACGCGGTCGCTCGGGTAGGCCACCACGACGTCGCCCGCCACCAGCCCCTCCAGCACCTCGACGAAGCGCCCGTCGCTGCGCCCCGTGCGCACGCGCGCGAGCTCGGCCCGCCCCCCGGCGAAGCGGAAGACCGCCCAGGCCTCCCCGTCGCGGAACAGCGCCCCCAGCGGGGCCCGGAGCGCGTCGGCCACCTCGTCCACGACGATGCGCACGCCCACGCGGAAGCCCTGGCCGAGCCGCGCGCGCTCCGTCGGCGGGCTGACGAGGTCGATGCGCACCCACACGCGCTGCTCCTCCACGCCCAGCGCCGACGGCTTGGTGAAGGCCGCGGGCTCCACGCGCCGCACGCGACCGTCCAGCACGCGCTCGCCCCCCCACTCGTCCAGCAGGACCCGCTGGCCCGGCTCGACCCGCACGGCCTCGCGCGTGAGCACGTCGGCCTCCACCTCGAGGTCGGTCAGGTCGCCCAGCTCGAGCAGCCGCGCGCCCCCCGGCAGCACGCCCTCGTCGGGGGCGAAGACGCGCAGCACCGTGCCGGAGATCGGCGAACGCACCTCGTGGCGCGGCGGGGGCGCCACGCCCTCGCCGCGCGGACGGGCGTAGAGCAGCGCCGCCTCGGCCTGCTCGCGCTCGAAGACCGCCACGCGCACCGCCAGCTCGGACGAGCGCAGGTCGGCCCGCGCCAGCTCCAGGCGCTGCATGCGCTCGGTCAGCTCGCTCGCCGGGAGCCCCCCCGCCCGCGCCAGCGGAGCCCGACGCTCGACCTCCTCGGCGGCGAAGGCCACGTTCACCTGCGCGCGCTCCACCGCGGAGCGCGCGGCGGCCTCGGCCGCCGCGGTCGCGCGCACGCGCGCCTCGGCCACGGCCCGGGCCCGCTCGTCGAGCAGCTCGGGCTGCGTCGGGTCGATCACGGCCAGCACGGTCGTGCCGGCCACGACGGGGTCGCCCGTGTGCAGCGCCAGGCGCTGCAGGCGCCCCGCCAGCGGCAGCGAGACCACGTAGGGCTCGCGGACCGCCGTGCGCCCCTCGGCGGCCACGGTGACGGTGATCGGGCCCCGGTCGATCGGCACGCCGTCCACGGCCACGGGGCGCGGACGGAAGGCCCACACGGCGGCGGCCGCCAGCGCGAGCAGCAGCAGCACGGCGAGGAGGCGGTGGACGGCCCTGCGCACGGGTCACTCCCTGGCCTTGAGCACGGCCACGAGGTCGAGGGTATCCAGCCGCCGGCGCACGACGAGGCCCGCCAGCAGGGAGGCCGCGGCCACCGTCACGGCGGCGAAGCCGTAGGTGGAGGGCCCGATCACGAGGGGGAACCGGTACAGCTCGGTCTCGAAGGCCCCGACGAGCAGCCCCGCGAGCAGCCGGCCCAGCGCGAGCCCGGCGGGCAGCGCCAGCAGGGTGAGCAGCCACAGCTCGCCCAGCAGCAGCAGCGAGACCTCGCCCCGCCGGAACCCGAGGACGCGCAGCGTGGCCAGGTCGCGGCTGCGCTCGGCCAGGCTCACGCGGGCGGCGTTGTAGACCACGCCCATGGCCAGGATCGAGGCGAAGAGCACGTTGATCAGGCGCATGCGCAGCAGGTTCTCGGCGATCGTGGCCCGGAACGCCTCGAGCGCCGCCCGCCGCGACTGCACCGAGGCCACGCGCGGGGCGTCGCTGAGCGCCCGGTGGAGCGCCGGCGCCTCCCGCGGATCGGTCGTCAGCCAGGCCCCCGAGAGGCCCGACTCCTCCCCGAGCCAGCGGGTGAGCGCGGGCAGCGACATCCAGGCCGAGAGCCCGCCGACCGCGTCCACGACGCCGCGCACGGGCAGGGCCGCGCGGAGCCGCCGCCCCTCGAGCACCTGCGCCTCGAGCACGTCGCCGGCGCGCACGCCCAGCAGCCCGGCCAGCGTGGCGCTGAGCAGCACGCCCCCCTCGGGCAGCGCCGCGGCGCCGCCCGTGGCCGCGTGCGGGCGCACGAGCTCGCCCCCGGGGACGAGCCCGAGCAGGGCCACGCGCCGGCTCCGGTGCCCGGCCCCGAGCCGCACGGGCACGCTGCGGAAGCCCTCCACGCGCCGCACGCCCGGCAGGCGGGCCAGCTCGTGGGCCGCCTCCTCCGGGCGCGCTCCGTCGAAGGCGACGGTCAGGTCCTGCCGCTGCGACCGCTCGAACTCGACCTCCAGCACGGCCTCGACGGCATCGCGCATGAAGCTGCCCAGCACGAGCACGGCGGCGGCCAGCGCGATCCCGGTCGCCGCGAGCAGCGCGCGCACCGGCCGCCGCAGCACGTTGCGCAGCAGGCCGCGCCCGGCGGGGCCGATCAGCCGGTCCAGGCCGAGCGCCCGCAACGGCAGGGGACGGTAGCGCGCCGGCGCCTCGGGGCGCAGGGCCTCGGCGGGGGGCAGGCGCACGGCGCGCCGCACGGCCGCCAGCGTGCCGGCGGCCGCCGCGGCCAGCGCGATCGCCGCCGCCCCGCCGGCCACGTCGGCCGGCAGGGAGAAGTCGAGCGCGGGGAAGTGGAAGAACCGCGCATAGGTGCGCGTCAGCCCCGCCCCCAGCCAGGCGCCGGCCGCGAGGCCCAGGGCCACGCCCGGCAGGACCATCGCGAAGGACAGCGCGAGGTAGTGCCGCCCGACCTCCCCGTTCGTGTACCCGAAGGCCTTCAGCGTGGCGATCTGCTCGCGCTGGGTGCCGATCAGCCGGCCCAGCGCGACGTGCAGCAGGAAGGCCGCCACGAGCAGGAACACGCCCGGGGCCACGAACGCCATCGTGCGCAGCTGACGCAGCTCCTCGTCGAGGTAGCGGTGGGAGGTCTGCTCGGCGCGCGCGGTGGCCCCGGAGCCGCCGTAGGGCGCGGTGAGCGCGTCCAGGGCGGCGATCACGCCCTCGGGCGCCGCCCCCGGGGCCAGGCGCAGGCTCGCGTCGTTGAAGGCGCCTACGAGGTCGAACGCCTCGGCCAGCAGGGCGCGTCGCGCCCAGACGACGCCGAAGCGCAGGTCGTCGGGCAGCATCTGCCCGGGCTGGATCGAGTAGACGTGCTCGGGCGAGAGCGCCACGCCCACGACGGTCAGCCTGCGCCGACGCCCCTCCACCACCACGGACAGCGAGCCGCCCGGGCCGAGCGCGTGGGCGAGGGCGAAGGCCTCGCTGACCAGCGCCTCCCCCGGCGCCCCGGGCTCGGGCCAGCGTCCCGCCCGGAGGTGCAGGGCGTTGAGCGCCGGCAGGCCGTGGTCGGGCAGCGACGACAGCCGGAGCGTGGCCGGGTCGGCCAGGCCGGGCAGCTCCGCCCGCGCCGCGCCCACCACGCGCGTCTCCACCGCGGCCACGCCGGGGACGGCGGCCAGCCGGGCGGCCAGCGCCTCGGGCGCGCGCTCCAGGGGCACGAACACGTCGGCGAAGCGCTCGCGCTCGTAGTAGGCCCGCTGCGCCTCGGCCAGCGCCCGCAGCATGCTGACCGACATCGTGAACACGCTCAGGCCCGCGGCCACGACCAGGGTCACGGCCGTCGCCGGCCCCCGGAGCCCCCGGAGGTCGCGCAGCAGCTTGCGGGTCAGCGCGCGCACGGCTCACCAGCGCATGTCGCGGGGGGGCAGGCGGCGCGCGTTGCGCACGCTCGAGGCCACGCGCCCGTCGGAGAGCGAGATCACCCGGTCGGCCATGCCCGCGATCACCGCGTTGTGCGTGATGAGCACGGTCAGCGTGCCGAGCTCGCGGTTGGCGCGCTCGAGCGCCTCGAGCACCAGCACGCCGGTGCGGGCGTCCAGGGCCCCCGTCGGCTCGTCGCACAGCAGCACGTCGGGCCGCTTGGCCACGGCCCGCGCGATGGCCACGCGCTGCTGCTCGCCGCCGGAGAGCTGGGACGGGAAGTGGTCGCGTCGCGCCGTGAGGCCCACGAGCCCGAGCGCCGCGTCGGGGTCGAGCGGCGCGGCGGCGATCTCCGTCACCAGGGCCACGTTCTCGCGGGCGGTGAGGCTGGGGATCAGGTTGTAGAACTGGAACACGAAGCCGACGTGCTCGC
>CAZPOZ010000013.1:0-16306 GCA_964588235.1 uncultured Planctomycetales bacterium | reverse complement strand
GTCTTGGCCCTCTCATTGGCTCCGGGAGTCCGCGCTACAGGCGTGCGCCCCGGGGCATCAACCCCTCGGCTACAGCCCCTGCTTCGACACGGCCCCCGGCGGGAGATCCTACGACTGGCGATTGGGTTGGCTCGCCGCGCCGCACCACGCGATAGCATCGGAAGTCTCACCGTGAATCCCGATGCCTTCGAGGCCTTCCCTGGCCTGGAGAGACGAGTAGCATCGTCCCTGCTGGTCGCGGGCCTGCACGCCGGCTCCATTCATCCAGCACCGCACCTGCTTCAGGCCCTGCAAGAACACTTGGAGGGCACAAGTGACAACCACCTCCTGGCCCGGCTACTTGCTGTCCGCTCCCTAAGATTGCCCGCGGCGCCTCCCGGGGTTAGGGCAGATTCGTTCTCCCGGGCTGCAAGTCTTCTATCGGACAGCCTGGTTCACCTACCCCGCCGGCTAGCGCAGTGCCCTCAGGAGCACGTCGAAGCGCTCGCGGCACACACGAACCGCGTTGGCGGTACTCAGGAGGGCAGCCGCTGGGTCCATGAGCTCCACGCCTCCGCCCACCGGCTCCTGCTTGCCGCAGGTCGTCCCGCGGAGCATGACCCGCGCCGGGCGGATGCCTTGCGCCAGGTGCTAGCAGTCACCGCGCAAATCGAAGCTGGGGTCTCACTGGACAGCCTCCTCGAGGGAATCACACGTGCAACTGCAGATGTCACTGGTGCCCAGCGCGCATGTGTCGTACTGCTCGATGAGGGTCACGCGCCCAACATGCGCGTCGCCACGAGCGTTACTGCCATGGGCAAGTCCTTCCAAACGCACGAACTCTCCCACACAGTGGTTCGCCGTGTACTTGCGACTCGCAAGCCAGTACTGATGCATGACGCCTACGGGGATGAGGAGTTGCTCGGCCGGCCCAGCGTAACGGCCCTCTCCCTCCGCTCCATTCTGTGCGTTCCCATGTGTCGCAACGCAGAACTCTTCGGTGTCATGTACGCAGACAGTGCTTCTTCGGCTGGGTGCTTCGATCAGGTAGACCTTGAGGTGCTCGCGCTCTTCGCGGAACAGGCAGCGGCAGCGATTGCAACGAATCGCCTCTTGAACAAGGTGCAGGCCGCCTATGCGGACCTGCGCGCAATGCAAGAGCGCCTCGTCCGGAGCGAGCGGCTCCGTGTCATCGGTGAGGTGAGTAGCGGCGTTGCCCACGAGTTTAACAACCTCCTTACGGCCATTCTCGCTCGTGTTCAACTCATGGGTCTCGCAAGTGTGGATCAGGAACAGCAGGCCCACTTGGCGCTGATCGAGAAGGCCACTCTCGACGCAGCGAGCGTCGTACGCAGACTCCAGGCCTTCAGTCGCCAACAACGAACCAGGGACTTCTCCCTAGTCCAAGTGGGGGAACTCTGCCGAGACGCCGTGGAATTCCTCCGGCCGCTATGGGCGACTCGAAGGCGCCATGGGAGGCCCTCCATCCACGTGCGCACCCAGGCGGCCCCAGGTCTTCAGGTTCGCGGCAATGCGACCGAACTACGCGAGATTCTGACGAATCTCCTGAAGAACGCCCTGGATGCTCTTGCGGAGTGCGGAGGGGTGATCCAGGTGCTGGCGCGCCTAGATGGTGAGACCATCGAAGTCCGCGTGCAGGACAACGGAGCTGGCATTCCATCGGAAGTCCTCGCTCATGTCTTCGATCCATTCTTCACTACGAAGGGCGAGGGCGGTACCGGGCTCGGGCTGTGCCTGAGCCAGAGGATCGCAGAGCAACATGCAGGTGAGCTGAAGCTGACCTCGGAAGTCGGCGTTGGAAGCACCGCAATCTTGCGCCTACCCGCGGCTCGGGCAGAGTGCAGAGAGCCTGCGTCAGCCGGAGGTGGACCCGGCAAGAGCCCGCGTGTCACGCGCCCGGTGCGTGTGCTCATCGTTGACGACGACGCTGATGTCCTCAAGCCGCTTTGCGCATACCTAGAGCGGTCCGGGTACGACGTGGCGGCAGCGTCTGGTGGCGAGGAAGCACTCCGGATGCTCCCCGACCGCCCGTACGATGTGGTACTGACGGACATCGGCATGCCACACATCGACGGCTTGGAACTTTGCCGCCGTGCCCACGTGATCGACCCGAACATCCCCGTTGTGCTCATGAGCGGATGGGCATCTGAGGTAGACCCCGAGAAGGCCCATGCCGCGGGCGCGAAGGCGCTGCTCGCCAAGCCCTTCGCCATGCAGCAGGTCGAGGACCTGCTCGTTCAGGTCACACGTGGCGAGGGGAAGGCCTAGACCTTCCCCTCGAACGTACTGAGCGGTGGGCTACATCCACCACCAGTCGGACGTCTCGCTCGGCGCAACCATCTCCACTTGCCCGCCAACGGAAACTGCCAACGTGCCCGGCGCAACGCCGTGGAGGGCGCAGGAGAACTCGGGCCCGCTCACGACACCGTATGCGTGCATCACGCCAACGCTGTCGCGCACCCAGAAGGGCAGACCAGCGGCACCCTCGATTACGAGGAGACCTTCCGACTGGCACCGGTGGTACGTGAGCTCAACCGCGCCGGCGGACGATGCCGTTCCCGGGTTGAACCCGATGCTGGCGATGAGGAGGGCGAGTACGGCGAGAATGGACTTCATGGCTACCTCCGCGGGCGGTATCCGCGCCCGATGTCTAGATAATAGGACGCGCGTTTGTCTGGTGCAACATCGTGCGTCTAAATTATTTGATAACATGTTTGCAAGCAGTTAGTCTAGACGGGCGGGGTCCGCGTCCTGTAGGTTCGCCTCCATGGAAGCGCGGCCGTTGTTGGTGGTTCGTGTTCTCGCTCGGGACGCGCGCTCGGCTCGAAAGTCGCGGTTGCCGCAGGAGTGGCTTCTCGGGGCGCACGCGGACGCCCCTGGCCGACTTCTTCTTGCCCGTAGCGATGTTGTCAGGCTGGGGCCCTGGCTGGTGCACGCTCTCGTAAGGGCGCTGCACTTTCGCCGCTCCGTTCCACGAACAATTGCCTTAGAAGTAGACGTTGGTTTCCCATTCCATCGAGCACTGCTCGCTTGTCTGTATGCTGTTTGCGATCCAGCCCCGAGCGCGTGCGGCTCCCTGGGGGTACTCCGCCCCACTGCTAGCACCACGCATGCGGATCGCCGGCCCTACGCCGCTTGGCGGGCCGGGCATCGCGTAGCGGCTGTTCGTGGCTGGCTCTCTCTGCTCAAGAAGCGCCGCAGCCGACTCTTGTCGCGCGCGCTGGTGGACCTGCTCGCAGCGACGACCCCGCGGTCGCGGGTCGAGGCCAACCTATTCCTTCGAGTAGTTGATGCCGCCCTCCGCGTCACAGGGCACCACTCGGAGCCGCTCGTGCGCTGCAGTCGCGAGCTGCTCGACTCCGCTTGGAGCGGGAGTGTCCCCAAGCTCCCCGAGTATCGCGCGGCCGCCCGCAGATTGCCACCCACGGCGCGTCAAGTCCTAGCGGCGGCAGCCGCCGCCGCGGTCGCCAGAGCAGACACATTCGTCATATGCGATGCCGGAACGACTGAGCGGCGAACGCGGCGTGCGGAGCAGTGGGCGCGGCGAGCCCGACTACGACGCCTGACTTCTTCAGCGCATTCGTTTCGCGTGAGAACGCGCTGGGGTGCTACGTCGTCACACTTCGGTCGTGTGGTCTTGCGGTCGCTCCGTCGCTTGGCTCTCGCGCGATCTGCAACGGGATTCTGGGTCACTGCTGCCGAACTTTCGAGAGAGCGGCTGGACGCCGGCCTCTGTTCTCAGCGACACCATGCGCAGGTGCTGGCGCTAGTTCGCAACGGCGTGCGCCGCCCACCCATTCCTGGCCGCGATATTCTCGCTTCGCCGACACGCAAGGATGCGCTGGCGAGCCGGAGAGCCACTCTCCGCCAGCACCAGGCCCTTCAGGGGGGGATGAGGAACCGCATTCCTCTGCGCCACACACTGACAGGCGCGCAGTGGGGGGACGCGGCTCCGATTCTGCGTCTCCTTGCGGGCGACGCCTGGTCCTCGGAGACGGCCGGGGGCGCTGCCGTTGTGAGCATCCCCCTTGGCAAGCCCGGAGCCCTCCAGCTTCGATGGTTGCTCCGCGCCAAACGCGACTTGATCGGCACCGGCCTTCAAGTCCCTCCTTGGAGCCGGGACTCGGCTGTCGACAGAGCATGCGTCAAGATTCTCCTGGCACAACCGCTTGACTCGGACGAACGCAGGCTTCTTACGACGGCCTTGCAGTTCGAGTCGGCCTGGTCCCGCCGTCTCATTGTCGCCATGTGTGCCGCCCGCCTGCACTTCCGGGAGGCGGAGGCGATCGCTGGAGCTCGCGCCCTCGCGGCGGCAGTGGAGTCCAGTCATGCGCTGTGCGCGCACGCCAAGCGTAGTCGAGATGGTGTGGAGCCACCGCTCGTCTCTGACTTCGAGACCGAGTGCTCACGCGCCCTTGCGCAGATCGCACCCGGGAAGCCTGTCACAGGAACTGCATCGGCACATCTCGTCCGATGCTGTAAGGCGCTTGCGCAAGTTCCCGCCCCACCCGAGTCGCGGGCCATGGATGCCCTGGAGGCGCTCGTCGCGGTCGGACGGAGCATGGAGTCGAAGAACGTCCATGAGCGCGTGATCGATGAACTCGCGCGCATGCTGCAGGCACGCGTGCTGTTCTGGCACGACGGGAGAGCCCTCCGCAGGTGGGAGGACCAGCGAACCCACACGCTCTCGTCCTGGGCCCTCAGACAACTGGTCCTCGACCGCCGCCTCGTGGCCCGCCGAGTGCGCCGGAGAGCCGAGTTCTGGAGACCTGAACAGCGCCGACCCCGCGGGGTCCTCTCCGTCCCCCTGGGAGACGGGCTCGTCGTGCTCGCCCGGGAACGCGCCTTCCGCCGACGCGAGCAACAGGCCGTGCGCGCCGTGCTGCGCTTCCTCGAGACGCGTCTGGCGACCCCGCCCTCCGCCCCCGTCCCCCGTCCGCCCGCCCCCCCGGGCCGGGTGCACCTGCCCTCGGTGGCCGAGGGCCTCGTCGGCACCTCCCGCGCCTGGCAGGCCGTCGTGGATCAACTCGTGCGCGTCGCCGCCAGCGACTGCCCGGTCGTCCTGCTGGGAGAGACCGGCACCGGCAAGGAACGCCTCGCACGGGCCCTGCACGCCTGCTCCAAACGGTCCCAGGGTGCGTTCGTGCCCCTGAACTGCGGAGCCGTACCCCGCGAGCTGGTCGCCTCGGAGCTCTTCGGCAACGTCCGGGGGGCGTTCACCGGCGCCGACCGCACGCGCGACGGCGTGTTCGTCGCCGCCCACCGGGGAACCCTCTTCTTCGACGAGGTCGCCGAGACGCCGCCGGCCATGCAGGTCGCCCTCCTGCGCGCGCTCGAGGATCGACGCGTGACCCCCGTGGGCAGCGCACGCCCCAGGGACGTCAACGTGCGCGTCGTGGCGGCCACCCACGTGGACGTGGAGGCCCTGGTCCGCTCCGGCCGGTTCCGGGAGGACCTGTGGCACCGGCTCAGTGTGTTCGTCCTGCGCGTTCCCCCGCTCCGCGCCCGGCTCGAGGACCTGCCCCTGCTCGCCGACCACATCCTCGCACGCACCGAAGGGCGCAAGTCGCTGCACCCCGACGCCCTCGAGCTCCTCGCATCCTACGGGTGGCCGGGCAACGTCCGTGAGCTGGAGAACATCCTGCACGCCGGCTGCCTGCTGGCCGATGGCCCCGAGCTCACCCCTGAGCTCCTCGACCGGCTGCTCGAGAGCCGCCGCATGGAGCGCGCCGCCCGCCACCGCCTCCAGCCACCCCGCAACAGCGCCGTGCTCGCGGCCCTGGCGAACGGATGGCTGCGCACCGCCGAGATCGCCGTGACCGTGGGCGCCGCCCCACGCACCATCAACCGGGAGATCCGCAGGCTGCTCGCCGAAGGCCTCGTGCGGATGGAGGGGCAGGGGCGCGCCGCCCGCTACGGCCTGGCCTCGCCCTCGTGGCGCGCAATGGCGCGATCGGACGCCTCCATGCCCATGCCCGGCGCGGCGCCCCCGCTGCCCCCAGGTTCTTGAGGTGCGTAACGCCCCCTGAACGCAGGGGTTACGCGAACTCGTCCACATCGGGGCCCCTGGCACGGGCCGTGCCTTCGGGGGGTCGTGCCGCGCGACGCCCGCCGCCCCTCACCGCTCTGGCTGCTGGGACAGGGTCTGGCCGCGCTGCTCTACCTGAGCACGGGGCGGGCGTCTGAACCCGTCGGCTTTCCGGTCCCCCTCCCTCACGACGCGTCAGCGCCCGCCCCGGTCTTCGCCACCTCCGACCTCTCCCATCAGGCCGGCCTCGCCGACCTCTTCGCCCTGCGCACGGCTCACGGTGCCGCTCAGGGTGCCGCTCGCGGAACGGCCCTCGCCGACCGGGGAGGCGGCGTCGGGTCCGCCCCCGCCCGGCTCGTCGTCCGGCAGCGCCTCGACCTGCCGCCGCCGCTGGCGCCGGAGACGGGCGAACGAGAGCGCCGCCAGCAGCGCCAGCAACGCCAACACGACCCCCCCGACGTCGGTCACGAGCCAGAGCCACCAGCGCGACTGCCGCTCCCGCAGCGTGAGCTGCCAGTCGGCGTGCCACTCCCCCAAGTCGTGCAGCGTCGCCTCCCGCAGGGCGCTGGAGAGCGCGCCAGCCGGCTCCGCCCTCCGTCCGGCCTCGCGCACGCGACCGAGCACGTCGCGCACGGCAGGCCAGCCGGCGCGCCCCACGAGGTACTCGACCCAGCGGCGCGACTGCTGGTAGGCCAGATCGGCCTGCTGCGGCCCCTCCGGGAAACGCTCCTCGAGCTGGTCGAAGGGCAGCAGCGCGCCCAGGCCCGCCGCCACCTCGAACCGGGCACCGGCGCTCACGGAGACGCCCCCGCCCACGGCTTCGGCCAAGCCCTCCTCGAACCAACGGGGCAGCCGCGCCCCCGTCGATGAAGCGGCCCGGGCCCAGATCAGATGCACGGCCTCGTGGCGCAAGGTCTCCTCGAGCGTGGCACGCGCCGTGTCGGGGACGTCGGCTCGCAGGACGATCCGCGTGCCCGACACCGTGACGGCCGCCGCCCAGGCCGGTACCGCCGCGCGCGCCTGGGCGCGAAGGCGCTCCAGACCGCGCACGACCACCACCTCGACGCCCTCGAGCGGGGGGGCGAGGCCCAGGCGGTGCTGCACGTCGGCGACGACCGCGGGCCAGCGCTCCGCGACGAACCGCCCCGCCGACTCGGCCTCCGCCTCCCAGCGCACGGCGCCCGTCGGCCGCTCCTCCGCAGCCGCCGGCACGGCGCCGAGCAGCACCGCCACCACGAGCCCGAGCCCCCACCCGGGGGCACGGCGCAGGACCGGCCGGCGGGCCAGCGGGGAAGGGATCATGACCCCAGTCGAGCAGGAGGCGCGCCGCTGTCGCGCGCATTCGACGCCATCCCCTGCCGCTGAGGCGCCGGCGCGACACGACGCCCGTCCGACCCGGGCAGGGAGAAGTCCACAACTCATGCTGCAACAGGAGGTTACGAGTTCGCGTGCCCTGGGAGGCGCGCGTGGCACGCGGCGTGGAAGAGGAGCCTCGTCCCGGTCGCTGTGGTCGGGACACCCCCGTTGATCGCGTCCTTTCGCCTCGGGTGAGGTGCGCTGGGCCGGTGCGGCTGGGGGGACTGACGGGTTCTGGGATCGCGCCGGTGGCTGCCCCCACCGGCGCACTTTCCCCCCGCCGCCGACGCGCCGTCTCAGGCGCGGACGGTGAACACGTTGCACGCGGCCTTGCGCAGCACCCGCTCGGTCACGCTGCCCACCAGCAGGTGCTCGAGCCGCGAGCGGCCTTGCGTTCCGATCACGATCACCTCGCTGCGCTGCTGCTGCGCCGCGGCCAGGATCTCCGGCGCGGGCTTGCCTTCACGCACCTCGGGCACGAAGCGCGCGTCGTGCGCCTCCGCGATCAGGTGGCGCAACCGCTCCAGCGCCAGGCGCTTCATGGCCTCGATGTCGCGCCGGTGCGCGTACACGCCCAGCGTGCCCTCGGTGAGCAGCGGCAGCGTCTCGACCACGTGGAGCGCGACGGCCACGCCGTCGGGCGCGAGGATGCGGCGCGCGGTCGCCAGCACCACGGGCGTCACGTCCGAGAAGTCCACGGGGACGAGCAGGCGTTGGAACAGCGTCATGGAGCCCTCGCCGCGCCCAGCATAGCCCCGGCCGCGGCGCCGCGGCTCAGACGAGCCGGTCCCCGGCCACGATCCGGTGCCCGTTCAGGAAGGTCTTGGCGTCCATGCCCCGCCCCCCCGCCGGCTTGAGCATGCGCACGCGCACGACGCCGGGGGCGCAGGCCACGTCGATGCCCTCCGCCCCCGCGGCCACCACCGTCCCCGGCGGCACCGGCTGCCCCTGCGCGTCGGTGGGCACCTGCTCGGGATCCACCACCGCCGTGCGCAGCAGCACCAGCGCGGTCGGCTCGTGCCGCACGCGCGGCTGCCAGGCGGCGTGGGCACCCGGCCAGCCGGTGACCGAGCGGACGAAGTCGTGCACCTGCCGGGCCGGCCGGTCGAAGCGCACGTGGCCTTCGTCCTTGTGCAGCCGGGGCACGTAGGTGGCCGCGGCCTCGTCCTGCGGCACCGGGCTCAGGTTGCCCGCCAGGTACTCGGGCAGCGCGCGCACCAGCAGGTCGGCCGCGAGGGTCGAGAGGCGCTGCGTCACCTCGTCGGCGGTCTCGTGCCCCTCCAGGGGCAGCGTCACGTGCGCCAGCGTGGGGCCGTGGTCGAGCTCCTCGTCCATCACGAAGAGGGTGACGCCCGTCTCGGAGGCCCCGTCGCGCAACGCGGCCGCCACGGGGCTGGCCCCCCGGTAGCGCGGCAGCAGGCTCGTGTGCAGGTTGAGGCAGCCGCGGGGCGGCAGGGTGAGCAGCGCCGGCCCGAGCTTCTGGCCGAACCCGGCCGTGACGATCACGTCGGGGCGCGCCGCGGCCACCTCGTCGCGCGAGGCGCGGCCGTTCACGTCCTGCGTGCGGTGCAGCGTCAGGCCCAGCGCCTCGGCCTCGCGCGCGACCGGCACGGCGGTCACACGCCGGCCCCGGCCCGTGGGCTTGGGCGGCGGCGTCACCACCAGCACCGGGGTGAAGCCAGCTCCGACGAGCGAGTGGAGCGCCGGCACGGCGAACTCCGGGGAGCCCATGAACACCACGCGCGGGCCGGTGGGCGCCGGCGCCGCCTCGACCTCGTGGAGCACCTGCGTGGCCGCGCCGGCGCCGCCTCCGGCCTCCAGGGCCTCGGGACGGATGCGGATCACGATGTCGCCGAACCCGTCCTGCTGGGCCATCACCTTGCGCAGCTTGATCAGCTCGAGCAGCGCCAGGAAGGCGCCGATCACGTAGGTCCGCTCGGGCCGCTCGCCCACGAGCGCCACGAAGGAGAGCTCGCTGCCCGAGGCCACCAGGCGGTCGAAGATGCGCTCGACGAAGTGCGTGATCGGCAGCCGCTCGCGGGGCATCGCCACCGCGGTGTCGGCGCCGGTCTCGCGCAGCAGGCGCTGGAAGGCCGAGACGAGCGCGTACAGGTCGGCCTCGACGGGCGGGTCCTCGGCCTCCGGGGCCCCGGGCGCGCGCACGCGCACGGGGATGCGGCCCTGCTCGGCCTCGGCCCGCGCCCCGAGCGCCTGGGCGGCGCTCTTGAAGCGCCGGTACTCGAGCAGCTGCCGCACGAGGTCGAGACGCGGATCGAGCTCGTCCTCGTCGAGCGGCGTGTCCCGAGGCAGCAGCGCGCGGCTCTTGATCACCAGGAGCTGGCTGGCCACGACGAGGAACTCGCCCGCACGGTCCACGTCGAGCGTCTGCACCTGCCCCTTGAGGGTCGCCAGGAACGTGTCGGCGACCTTGGCCAGCGGGACCTCGTGGATGTCGACCTCCTCCTGCATGACCAGGTGGAGCAGGAGGTCGAGGGGGCCGGCGAAGGCGGAGAGGTCTACGTGCAGCTCGGTCATCACGGACTCCGCCCGGCGGCTGGGCCCCTGCCGGCGGCGCACCGGCGGCAGGCGACGCGCGCGAGTCTACGGACAGAACCGCGTTCGGTAGCACGTAGGTTGGTGCGGCCGCTCCACGTTGGTGTCCTAGCTTGCTGCCCCTGCGCGCGTCCGGCGCGCTGGGCTGGGGGCGCTCAGGCCCGCATCGGCTCGCTACGTAGGCAGCATACGCGGCCTCGCCGCTGCGGGCCTTCCACGGCGCCCCGCTTGCGGGGCGCCCAGGAGGAGGGCCATCCAGCGCCCCGGTGTTCCTCAGTCCAGCATTCAGAGGGCGATCCAGGACACTACCCGCTCCACGGGGTCGTGGGGGCGCGGGCAGCGTCCACCCTAGAATCGGCAGGTCATGCCCAGGCCGCGCTCCCCCCGTCGCCCCGGCCGCGGTCGCCGTCCGGCCCTCGACGTGCGCCTCTTCGCCATGGACGTGGACGGCACGTTGACCGACGGGGCGATCGTCTACGGCGAGGACGGGCGCGAGTGGAAGGCGTTCCACAGCCGGGACGGGCTCGGGGTGAAGCTGCTCCGGCTGGCGGGCGTGGAGCCGGCGATCATCAGCGGACGCTCCTCGGCCATCGTGCGCCGCCGGGCCCGCGAGCTGGGCATCCGTCACGTGCACCAGGGCGTGGCCGACAAGGCCCGGGCCCTCGAGCGCCTGTGCCGCCGGCTCGGCCTCGAGCCCCGCCAGGCCGCCTTCGTGGGCGACGACCTCACCGACCTGGCCCCCATGCGCCTGGCGGGCTTCTCGGCCGCCCCTGCCGACGCCGACCCGGCCGTGCGGGCGGCGGCCACGCTCGTCTGCACGCTGCCCGGGGGCCGGGGCGCCGTTCGCGAGGCGGCCGAGGCGCTGCTGCGTCGCCTGGGACGGTTCGAGGGCGCGCTGCGCGCCGTCGCCGGCGACGACCCGCAGGCGGGCCGCCCGTGAAGCGCGTGCTCGTGTTCGTCGGCAGCCTGGCCGGCGGGCTTGCGCTGCTCCTCAGCCAGACCGGCGGGCTGCGCGGCCCGGCCGCCGAGCGGCCCGAGCCGGTGCTGCGACAGGCGGAGCCCGAGCGCCGCGACGGCGGGGGCGGCGCGGAAGGCAGCCTCCCCGGCCCGGCGGGCCTGCGGGTGCGCGTCGTGGACGGTCCCCGCTACTCGATCGTCGAGCCACGCACGTTCCGTGACCCGCGCACGGGCGAGTCGGTCGAGCTGCCGTACTTCGTGAGCTCCACGTTCGAAGCCGCCGCGGGCCGGCCCCTGCCCGGGCCCGAGGGCGGCGCGGTGCGGTTCGACGACGTCGTCGTGCGCTCCTTCCGCGGGCCGGCGACGCTGGAGGAGGCGCGCCGCCTGCGGGCCGACCCCCGCAGCCTGGAGAGCCTGCTGCGCCTGGAGCTGTTCGCGCGCCACGCCCGCGCGGACGGGCTCGCCCGCGACCCGCAGGCCGGCGCCACCGCGCCCGGGGGAGTGCGCGACGCCCGCATCCGGCTCGAGGGGGACGTGGCCATCCACGACGTCCTGCAGCACGTGTGGATGCGGGGCTCCCAGGTGCTCTTCGACCCGCAGGCCGGCCGGGCCGAGGGGCCCGGGCGGTTCCGCGTCGAGCACGAGGCCTGGGTGCTGGAGGGCGAGGACCTGGTTCTCGTGCGCGACGACCGGATCGAGGACCTCTACAGGGTGGACGTGCGCCGCAACGTGCTCTTCTCGCTGCGCGACGCGGTCGCCGCCGCCGGCGACCTGGGAGGCGACGGCCCGGAGGCCTTCCGCCCCTCGCGCGTGCTCGCCCGGCGCGCCACGGTGCTTCACGACGCGGGAGCCGGACGGCGGCTGCACGTGGCCCTGGAGGGCGACGTCCGCGCGCTGCAGCAGGGCGGGCGCCGGCTGGCCTCGGACCGCCTGCGCCTCACCCTGGAGGAGCGGGCGCCGACGGCGGGCGAGCGCCCGGCCGGCTGGTCGCTGCTCGACCTCGAGGCGCTGGGCGCACCCGTGCGCGTCGAGGTGCCCGACCTGGCCACCGAGGAGGGCGCGCGCCACGTCCAGCTCAGCGCCCGACGCCTGGTGCGCGAGGGGCACGGAGCGTCTTCCGAAGCCGGGCTCGTGCTGGAGGGCGACCCCGTCGTGCTGCTGGAGGGCGAGCTCGCGCTGCCCGGCGTGCCGGGCTCGGGCCGCTGGATCCGCGCCAGCGCCCGCGACCGCGCCGTGCTCACGCCGGTCGCCGCCCTGGCCCGCAGGCTCGACGGCAGCCCCGCCCCCGGCCGGCGCCTGCTGTTGGAGGGCGCCGCCCGGCTCGAGCGAGGCCCGGGGCCCGAGGCGCCCTTCGACGACGTGCTCGAGGGCGACGCGATCACGCTCTCGATGCGGCGGGAGCCCGCGGGGCCCGCCGGCGCCCTGCGGGACGTGCCCGTCGAGTTCGCCGCCGAAGGTCAGGTCGTGCTGGCGGGAACGCGGGTCCAGGGCCAGGCGGTGCGGTTGAGCGTTCAGCGCCTGGACACGCCCGACCCCCTGCTCGTCGTGGAGGGCCCCGGTACCCGGCTCGCCCTCCTGGGCCTGTCGGGGGACCAGCGGCTCCTGGGCAGCGACGCCGCCCCCGAGGCGGCCGGGGGCGCGCCGGCGGGCCCGGCGGCGCCGCCGCAGGACGCGGGCCTGGCGGGCGGCGGTCCCCCCCCCGGGACGGCCTCCGCTCCCCGAGCCGCCGCGGCCGGGCCGGCCCCCGGGGGCGGCGCGCAAGCCGCTCCCGACACGGGCTGGACGATCGACCGCGTGGAGGCGGTCGGCCGCTTCAACGCTCAGACCCTCCTGGGCGGCCCCGTGGCGGGCCTGCCGGCCTGGGTGGAAGCCGACCGCGCCTTCTACGAGCGCCTGTCGGGGCGCACCCGCCTCGTGGGCCTGCCGGGTCATCCGGCCTCGGTGCGGGTGGAGGCGGGCCCCGGCCGGCTCCACCGCCTGACCGCGCCCACGCTCGCGTTCGAGCAGCGGCGCGCGCGCGTGGAAGCCGAAGGCGGGACGCAGGGCGAGGTCTGGCTCGAGCAGGGAGACGGCGAGACGCGCCCCCTGGGCCTGGGCGACGACGCCCCGCCGCGATCCGGCCTGCGCACGCTCACGCTCGAGACGGACGAGCGCATCGAGGTCCAGTTCCGGCTGACGCAGCGCGGCGGCGACCCCGCGCTGGGCGCGCCCCAGGTGTTGCGCGTGCTGGGACCGTTCACGGCGTGGATGTCGGGGGGGGCCGACGAGGCCCCCGACCGCGTGCGGGCCGACCGGCTGGAGCTGGCCTTCGCACGCCGGGTCGAGGAGCGGACGCCCACGCAGCCGTCGGCCCCCACGGCCCGGGTCGCTCCGGCCGCCCCCAGCCGCGCCGCCGCGCCTCCCCCCCACCCCCGCGCCTTGCGCCCGGCGCCGGATCCGCGCCGTCCGGCGCCCGGCCCTGCGGCCCGCTCCGCGCCGACGGCCGAGCGCTACGCGATCTCCTCCGAGCGGCTCGTCGTGGATCTGGCCGAGGGCCGGCTCTCCACCTTCGACGCCCAGGGCCGGGTGCTGATCGACTCCGAGCGGCTGCACGTGACGGGCGAGACCCTGCACTTCGAGCGCCGGGTCGGCGCCCTGATCCTGGACGGCGGCGACGGCCGGGCGCGCGCGCGCCTGGGCGCGCCCCCCACGCACAGCGAGCTGGTCGCCCGCGCGCTGCGGGTGCTGCTGGCGGACGACGGACCCCGCTGGATCCTCGCCAGCGCCCCGGCGCAGGCGGTGCTGGTCCAGCCCGCGCGCGGCGCGCCCGGCGAGAGCGAGCGCTACGAGGTGGACTGCGAGGGCGACGTGCGCATCACGCGTACGGAGCTGCTCACGCAGGGCCGCGCCTGGATCCGCCGCACGACCCGCCCGTCGCCCTCCGCTCCCTGGGGAGACGATGCGCAGATCTGGGCCGACCGGCTGACCGTCCAAGGGACGAACCTGCTGGCGGGCGGCCTGGGGACCGCCCCGCCCGCGACCGGCCGCGCCGAAGAGGCCGAGCGCCGCACGATCGAGACCGTCGTGGCCGAGGGCCCCGACACCACCCTCGAGAGCGGCACGGGGGACGGCCTGATCCGCATGGTCTGCGAACGGCTCCTGCTGAACGTGCCCGCGGGGAGCGCCACCTTGGTCGGCCGGCCCGGACGGGACGTGTACGTGCACCGGGCGGGGCACTACGACGTCGAGCTCGAGCGCGCGGTCTTCGACTTCCGCACCCGCCAGATCGACCGCATCGAGTCGGGCAGCCTGGTGCTGAGGAGGGGCCGGTGAGGTGCGGGCCGGCGCTGGCGCTCTTCGACGGCATCGGCGTGAGCGAGATGCTGCTGGTCGTGGCCGTCTCGGTGCTGGTCTACGGGGGCAAGCTGCCCGAGGTCATGCGCAACCTGGGCCGCGGCTACGCGCGCCTGCGCCACGCGCTCGGCGAGATGGGCCGCCCCCTGCGCGAGGAGATCCAGCGCGTCACCACGCTCCCCCCCGAGGCAGGGACGCCGTCGGTGGCGCCGCCGGGCTCGAGCCTGCCCCTCACCGGCCCTCCCACGCCGTACGGCTTGGCACCGGCACCCGGGGCCCCCCCTCCGCCGGCCTCCGCCCCGGCTGCCGCAGGCCCCTGGCCGCTCCCCCCGCCGCAGCCGCCGGGTCCCGCCCTCTTCCCTGGGGGAGGCGCGGGCGGGCGGGCCCCGCAGGCACCCACGGACGACCCCTTCGACGAGCCCCCGCCCGTCTGATCGGCCGGCTCCACGGGGTCGTCAGGCCGTTGATCGGTCCCGCCCCCGGGCCCGGGTGTACTCCGCTCCCGGGCTGGCCGATAGAGGACCGGACCTCTTGGAGTGCCGGGATGGACCCGTTCGAGCGCTTCTACCGCCGGAGCCTGCGCGACGTGCTCGTCGCCCAGGGCATCCTGAGCAACGAGCAGGCCGACGAGCTGATCGACGCCGCGCACCAGGCCAACGAGCCGTTCGCCACGGTCGTCCTGGACACGGGCGCGCTCACGCCCTGGGACCTGACCAAGCTCCTGGCCACGCACTACCAGCTGCCGGTGCTGCCGCTCGCGGGCTACCGCTACGACGCCGGCTGCGCGGCCGGGTTGCCGCCGTCCCTGCTCTACCAGCACCAGCTGCTCCCGGTCGGACGGTTCGGCAAGACCTGGTCGTTCGCCGTCGTGGAGCCGCCCAACCGCGACGTGATCGACGACCTCAAGCAGGCCTGCGGCTCCTCGCTGTTCTTCTTCGCGGCCGAGGCGGGCGAGGTCTCGCGGCTCCTGCGGGAGCACGTCAAGGTGGTGGACGCCGCCGCCGATCCCGCCTGGCAGTCGATCTTCGACGCGGGTCAAGCCAACGTGGCCGGCTCGCCCGGCGCGTAGCGTCCCCGCACGACCGGGCGACCGCGGCCGCCACGGCGCGGCCCGAGGTCAGACGTCGAGGTTCACCACGTCGAGCGCGTGACGCTCGATGAACTCCCGACGCGGCTCGACGCTCTCGCCCATGAGCAGCCCGAACAGGCGCGAGGCCTCGCCCTCGTCGCTCAGGCCCACGCGCAGCAGCGTGCGCTTGGTCGGGTCCATCGTCGTCGTCCACAGCTGGTCGTGGTTCATCTCGCCCAGGCCCTTGTAGCGCTGGACCTCCACCCCCCGCTGCCCGGCCGCACGGATCTCGTGGAGCGCTGCCACGAGCCCCGCCACCTCGCGGGCCTCGCCGCCCTCGACCTCCAGGCGCAGCACGGGCGCGGCGCCCTCCGGCGGGTCCCACAGGCGCGCCGACAGGCCCAGCCCGTCGAGCAGGGCCGCCTGCTCCTCGATCTCGGCGTCCTCGTACACGCGCACGATGCGCACGTCGGCCGCGCGCGCGGCCTCGGGCGGGTCGCCCTCCTCGGCCACCCGCGGCGGCCGGCCCAGGAGCACCTCCTCCTCGCGCAGCGCCATCGCCAGGCCCGCTGCGTCGTGGACGAACACGGGGGCCCCGGGCGCGCGCGCCAGCTCGAGCACCGCGCTCGGCACCCCGCCCCCCTCGCGCCGCTGCGCCAGGTAGGCGCCGGCACGGATGCCCCGCCGTTCGATCCCCCCGAGCAGGTCGGCCAGCCGGCTGAGCACCTCCGCGAGCCGGTCCAGGCGCGGCCCCGTCAAGGGCGTCGGCGCCGGAACGCCCAGCGGCGTGAGCGAGAGGCTCCCGGCCCCCAGCGCCTCGAGCCGTCGCTGCAGCGAGCCTTCGTCGAAGATGTACTCCTCCTTCTTGCGTCGCGTGAGGCGGAACAGCGGCGGCTGGGCCACGAACACGCGCCCGAGCTCGATCAGCGGACGCATGTGCCGGAACAGGAAGGTCAGCAGCAGCGTGCGGATGTGGCTGCCGTCCACGTCGGCGTCGGTCATGATGATGA